>JBAXBR010000022.1:0-21964 GCA_037141855.1 Actinomycetota bacterium
CCCCATCGCGCAACACCGTTGCATTGCGTGCACCAAGTGCAAGAAGCGCACGAAGAGCATCGCCAGCTCGTCGTTTTGCACGAGCTTCGAAATATCGACCAGCCAATAAAAACACGCTTACTGAAACGGCAACTTCGAAATACACATGCGGCGATTCAGCCATGCCGGCCATGTGGTGATCATCAGTTGCACCACCCCAGATCAAAGCCCATAGCGACCAACCAGTTGCAGCAACTATGCCCAGTGAAATCAGTGTGTCCATGGTGGTGTTTCGATGACGCGCGTTCATGAGTGCAGCGCGATGGAACGGCCACGCACCCCATGTCACCACTGGCGCTGACAATGCCAATGCGTACCACTGCCAATTGTTGAATTGGAGTGCCATAAACATCGACACCACAGCAACAGGAACCGCCAGCACGAGAGACACCATCAAACGTGTTTTCAGCATCGACACGCGTTCACGAACTTCGGCGTCCAGCATGTCTGGCGTAGTTTCGGCAAGCGTGCGCGCGCCGTAACCAAGTCCTTCGATCGTTGCAATAAATGTCGCTACATCTGCAGAAGTTGAATCAAATGCCACACGGGCAGATTCGGTTGCATAGTTCACCGTTGCTTCCACTCCGGGAAGTGCATTCAGTCCTTTTTCGATTGACATTGCACATGCGTTGCATGACATGCCAGTGATCGAAAGATCTAACTGGTTGACTACTGACTCGTCTGTACTCACTGCGTACAGTCTCGCCTTTCATTCACCTAGATGTCGGTGACATCTGGCGAATTGAGGGATTAGAGACGAAAGTCTGGGCCTTGGTCGCCGTATCCGTTGAACGAGTCAACCGAAGCCATGACCAGGCGGTGTGCGAGGGTGAAAACACCCGATGCGATAAGGAGGGGGATGAACATGTATTCAGTATCGCATTCATATCGTGAACCGTGATAACAGAGCAGTAATTATCTTAAAATTAGATACTTACTATCGCTATTGGCGAAAAACCAATGGTGGGTCGCCAGGGGCTCGAACCCTGGACCTGCGGATTAAAAGTCCGTTGCTCTACCAACTGAGCTAGCGACCCGAAATTGCACTTCCTTCGTGCACGACAGGCTAGTTCCCCCAAGACCAAAATCTTCAGGCGACGAGACATTTGATCAACGTTGCCTACGCAACGCGAGCAACCAGCAACCCAACTCCAACGAACTGCAGCACCCCTGCAACCACCGTGAACACATGCCAAAGTTCGTGATAGCCGAAAACGTGAGGCACAAGAGCAGGTTTTTTCAAATAGAACAGCACTGCACCAACGGTGTACACAACGCCACCCAAGGCATACAACAACAGACTGGTGAAACCTGCTCGACCATAAGCCCACGGCAAAATAACTAACGCTGCCCAACCAATAATGATGTACATCGCATGGCCAACACGTTTTGCCTTCCAGGTAATTTTTAATCCCATTCCCACCGCAGCTGCTGCCCAAATGAGCAGTAAAAATGGTATTCCAACGGTTCGTGGCAAAGCCAACAAACACACTGGTGTGTATGTGCCTGCAATTAGTACGTAGACCATGGCGTGGTCAATTTGCTGCATCGTTTTTTGCGAGCGTAATGACTTCGTGAACAGATGGTAGGAGGCAGAGGTGGAGTACAACGCCAACAACGACAGTGCGTAAATTCCCACCGCCAAACGCGGTACTCCGGCAGGAGTAAACAAGGTGAGAATGATTCCAGCTGGAATAGTGACGGCAACTGCAATGGCATGAATACGCCCACGCCAACGAGGTCTCCAGTTGCCTGTTGCATGCATAAACACTGGAATGTGTGGCACGAATTGCACCTCCTGAACTCAGCGTAACCTGTGGACATGACCTACAACTTTGATCGCTTTCTTCGATACGACGAAATGGTTTCATGGCTTCACGAATTGGCTGCACGATTTCCTCAGTTAGTGACATTGGAGACATATGGCAAGTCGCATCAAGGTCGAGATTTGTGGATTGCAACAGTTACCGACTCCACTACTGGATCGCACGATACGAAACCAGCGCATTGGATTGATGCCAACATCCATGCCACAGAGGTAACTGGTGGAGTTGCAGCGTTATTCATTTTGGAGTATCTCACCAGCCAATTTGGTCGAGAACATCACACGACAGAAGCACTGCGCACACGCACGTTTTACATTGTTCCGCGTGTGAACCCTGACGGCGTTGAAGACGCTCTACTTGATAATCCGCTCTATCACCGTTCAAGTGTTCGTGCATGGCCATGGCGCGATGCACACCGTTGGCCAGGACTCAGCGTGGAAGATATTGATGGCGACGGAGCTGTGCGCACCATGCGCATTGCAGACCCTGACGGTGCGTGGGTGGAGCACGCCGATGACGCTCGAGTAATGGTCCCTGTTGGTCCTCTTGGTGTGGCACCTGGAACTCAGCGTTACCGATTGCTAGATGAAGGTGTGCTCGAAAACTTCGATGGCTTCACCATCCCCATGCCACGAGACCCAGCTGGGCTTGACCTAAATAGGAACTTCCCAGCAGGTTGGGGCACCACAGTGCTTGGTTCGGGAGACCACCCGATGTCTGAGCCAGAAATTGATTCGCTTGTTCGCGCTGCCCGATCACGTACGAATGTTTGCGGTTACAACGCATTCCATACCGCTGGTGGATTTATGTTGCGACCAAGTAGCACGCGCCCCGATTCAACTCTTCCACCATTTGATATTTGGGTGTACAACGAACTGGGCAAAGTTGGTGTGCAACACACTGGCTACCCCGTTCATTCGGTATACGAAGACCTCACGTGGGATAAGAGCGACACCATGAGCGGTGCTGGCGACGATTGGGCATACGAACATTTAGGCGTATTCGGCTGGACCACAGAATTTTGGGACATCATTTTCCACGCCACAGGGAAACACTCACCGACCGATGTTTGGTATGTGGGTCCAACCCCAGAGCAAGAACTTGCTGTCTGTAAATGGACTGATACTCATGCACCAGGCGCCTATGCGACGTGGAAGAAGTTCAATCACCCACAGTTGGGTGAAATTGAAATTGGCGGTTGTGACCCCATCAAAACATGGTCAAATGCACCTGCTTCAAAATTGCGCGACGAAGTTGCACCACACGTGCATTTCGCAATTTATCAAGCACTTGCTTCGCCACGACTTGAAATCAAACGTGCCACAGCCGAATCACTTGGCAACGGTGTGTACAAAGTGGAAATTGGAATTGCTAACACTGGTTGGTTGGGCACGGAAATCAGTGAATGGGCACACAAGAACAAGATCGTTCTCCCACTGACTGCTGAAATTTCTGGCGCAACTCTTGTTGAAGGCGCACCGCGAGTAAAGCTTGGTCAACTTGATGGGCGTGTGAAGTTTCGAGTGAGCGGCGACGCAAAATCGGATGGAACACCCGATCGCGTATTACATAGTTGGCTAGTTCGTGGAGAAAAAGGCCAGAGAGTGGCCCTCACTGCTACACATCAACGCGCTGGTGTTGCCTCTGCGGTAGTTGAACTTCCATAACGCCTGTGTGATTGGATCGCTCTAATTGCAATAAATAATGCACATGGGCCAATCACGATGTTTGGTGCAGCAACATATGCATCTCCAATAAGCAACCCATAGGTTCCCCATGAGATGGTCATGGTCGTAATGATCAAGAACGTCATCACGCTCACACCAACGAGATGACTGGTTCGTGCCGCCCGAACTGCTTGGGGAATGATTCCTGTAGACCCAATAACAACGGTGACTACACCGAGAACAGACTCAGAAATGCTCCATGTCACAAATGCGAGCACACATACAGCTAGCTCAATTCCAATGGCAAAACGCATCGTGATCACTTTCATATCAACCTGCTTGTACACCACGATGCCGATTCCAACGAGTGTCACCACGTTGGCAGCAGCAACAACAGGTGAGCCCGAGACCAAGCCGTAAACAATCCACAAAATTGAACCGGCAACGCCCTGCAACTGAGAAGTAACAGAAATGCCCTCAACAGTGTCACGTCGAATCACTCGCACCGCTTGGGGAATAGTAAAGATCAGCGAAAGCCCGAAACACCATGCACCTAAAAGGTCTTGGAAATCCACTTCGCAACCCTAGGCGGTCTCGTTAGCGTTATGGAGACCATGTTCACCACGTACGCGATGACGCTGCCCACGAAGAAATGGACAGAAGAAACCCGTGAGCGCGCAGTTGGCGTTATCACGCAGTGGCATCAGCAGTGGTTCCCCGCAGACCACTTGCCCATCAATATTCGTGTGCGAATTCGACATAGCCAAGAAGATGAAGTGTTCAGGCTTGAAGTGCAGAATACCCACCCGCAAACCGGTGGAACTCACCTGATTATCGCGACCCTCACTCCGTACAAAGGCCAACTTGTTTTTGATTTACGCGTGAAGTTTGCCCCAGGCAAAGACTCGATCATCCCCCATCGTCGAGCGGAATTGCCGCCCAAACCAGTGCGGGCACTCGTTGCTGAAATGACCAAGCTGCTTGAGGTGTACGACGCAGAGCGACGCATCAGTCCAACCATTCGCCAAGTGAGCTCTGCCATCGAAGGCGAAGCACTAGCCGCTGACTTTATTAATGCACTTGCACGCCGCTTACCAATACTCGTTGAAACGATTGTTAATAAATCAGTGGAGTCTTCTCACACCGGCCCATTGCTTGAAGACCTCGTAGGCATTGCTCATATTGCTCACATCACATCAACTGAAGCGGTTGAATCGTTCAATGCTTATTGCACTACAAAAGTTCTTGATAAAAACTACGTCACCATTTTGTGGCCTCACCCTGTACAACCATTTACGTTTCATACCGTCACGCCTAATCGCGAACAAATCGAAAATCCCATCCTCGAAGCCGCAGCCTTACAGCCAGACATTCCAACGCAAGCTCCACCGCGCTTTGCAACAAGTCGACCTGTTCAGTCTGCAGCACAAAAACCAACCCCAATTGCAACACAAGCCACAACAGATCTTTCACCTGTGGTCGAGCAACTCAAACGCACTATCGACGAACATCAATTACACATTGAGCAACTCGATGATGCGTTGGAAGAAGTTGAATCAGAACGAGATGAATTTGCAGAATCACTTGAAGAAAAGGAAGTTGAAGCTGAAGAATTGTCGGCAGAGGTCGCACTTCTCCGCGGACGTTTAGATGCACTTACGCTTCAAGCACTTGACCTCGACGCAGAACTCGCACGAACCCGCCCAGACCGCGTACTTCGCACTGTGCTTGACGCTGTAAATCGTGCCCGATCCGAGTGCAGGCATCTCGAATTTCTGCCAACAGCGTTTGCTACTGCCAATGAACTTCAAGGCCCTAACCCACGCCAAGTACTTCAGGACTTGAAAGCCCTCGATAATGCCGTTGCGAACTGGCGCAGAGATGTATTCCCTATTGCAGGACTGCAGTCATACTTGCGTGACAGTGCCGGACTCGATTTTGCCCCACGTATTTCGGAAGACACTCACCATCGACATGGCGATTGGTATTCCGCAATGCACAAGAATCAACAGATCCACATTGGTGCACATCTACGCAGAGGAAAGAATCGCACGTTGATCCGCATCTATATGCATGTCAATACGGTTGAAAAGACCATTGTTATTGCCAAAATCGTGCGCCATGGACCAGACAGCACAAGCTAGTTACCTCGCTTAAAACGCTGACCAAGGCGTATCGTGTTGCCATGACTTCGCCTGTGTATTCACTGTCCGACGACTACATCAACAAGGTTGCCGAACTCGATCCTGCAGCGGCCACATACATGGGCATTGCAGGTCACGACCATGAGATGACCGACTTCAGCCCAGCAGGTCACGATGCACGCGCACAGAACGATCGCCAAACCCTTGCACAGTTAAACGCACTTGATTCCAGCGCAAGTTCTGACCGCTTGGCCGCTGGTGTACTGCGTGAATCGCTAGAAATTTCTGGCGCAGAATATGACGCCAACGAGCACCTCGTTTCAATTCGAGTACTTGCGGGCGACGTTGATGCTGCTCGAGCAATTTTCGACCTCATGCCAACCGATACTGCAGAACAATGGTCAGTAATTGCAGAACGCATGTCAAAAGTCCCTCAGGCATTTGCTGGGATGCGCGAATCATGGAAACTCGGCCTCGATCGCGGCGTCAAGGCTCAGCGACGACAAGTACTCGCATCGAGCGAACAGCTCGCAACATGGGCGGGCCGCAAAGATGCTCCTGCATTTTTTGAGCAATTCGCGGAATCTGCTTCTGCAGTCCCTGGCGCACCACTTGAACAACTTCGCAAAGCCGCAAAGAATGCATCTCTTGCACTTGGCGAGACCGCAGATTTCCTCGTTAACGATTACGCGCCACAAGCTGACGTACGTGATGGCGTAGGACCAGAACGCCACGCACTTGCGCGTCGACGTTTCATGGGAATGAAGGTTGATGCCAAAGATGCGTACGAGTGGGGTTGGGCTGAAGTACAACGCATCGATGCGGAAATGGAACGCGTTGCCAAAGAAATTCTTCCTGGTTCAACACTTGCGGAAGTTCGATACTTTCTTGACACCGATCCTGCTCATTCAATTCAGGGTGAAGGCGCTCTTCGCGACTGGTTGCAGGAGTTAATGGACGATGCCATGTCGTTCCTCATTGACAACAACCATTTTTCAATTCCAGATTCCATTCGTACTGTAGAAGCGATGATTTCTCCGCCAGGTGGAGCCGCCGCAATGTATTACACAGGGCCAAGTGAAGACCTCAGTCGCCCTGGTCGAACGTGGTACCCAGCAAACGGCCGCACTGTGTTTCCACGTTGGAGCGAACCAACCACCGCGTATCACGAAGGCGTTCCAGGACACCACTTGCAAGTTGCGATTGCCACCATCAACTCAGAAAAACTCTCACGCTTCCAACGCAACACCTTCGTATCTGGACATGGAGAAGGTTGGGCGTTGTATGCCGAGCGCCTGATGGAAGAATTCGGATTCTTGGAAAACCCTGAGTACCGCTTGGGATACCTCTACGCGCAGGCTTTCCGTGCTGCCCGAATCGTCATCGATACAGGCATTCATTGTGGTTTTGCAATTCCACAAAGTTCGTCTTGGCACCCAGGCGAACAATGGACCCCAGAACTCATGTTCGAATTCCTCAGCGCTCATTCCTCAAGCGATGATGAATTCAATCGCTCAGAAATTAACCGGTACCTCGGATGGCCAGGCCAAGCAATTTCTTACAAGCTTGGCGAGCGAGTGTGGCTTGACCTCCGCGATGATGCCAAGAAAAAGTATGGCTCTACATTTGATCTGCGCAAGTGGCACGCACACGCACTCGATCTTGGAAATCTCGGACTCGACTTATTGAAATCAGAAATGGCACGCTTCTAGAACTTTCTAGGGAACTACGACAACCGTGGTTCCGGGTTTTGCCCAGTCGAAAATAAACTTTGCGTCTTCGGTACTTGATCGTAAGCATCCGCTTCCGAGAAACGTTCCTAGTTCTGCCTCGGTTTGCAACGGCACGCCATTCTTCGTAGGAATCTCGTGAATCCCAATGTTCCCTCCGTTGCGACCAACTGCGAACCGCGTCATAAATCGAAACTTCACACCCTCAAGTTCCTGGCTGAACGATGAAACTGATTGATTCTTTACGAAGTACAAGCCTTTTGGGGGTTGGCCTCGCATGCCCGATACCAAAAACGTGCGAATTGTCTCCCCTGAATTGTTAATCACCCAGACGCGTAGCTGTCGATTTGAATACACAATTCGTCGACCGCTTCCTGAATTTTTCGGTACTACAAATGATGGCGACTGAGCGATTGTCGTTGTCGCGATCGTCGTTGAGGTGGTTGAAGGAGTTGGTTCAATGGCGGCATTAGCTATCCCTTGACCACACCATGTTGTGAGAACAACCGTTAATGCAAGAACTGCGCGTTTCATTTCAGCCCACTCAAAATTGCTCGCGAGGCAGACGCTCCAATTCGACTCGCTCCTGCTTCAACCATTGCTAATGCATCTGCAGTCGTACGGATCCCACCACTTGCTTTTACACCGATGCTGGCTCCAACTGCTTCGCGCATGGTTCGCACTGCTTCAAGTGAAGCCCCACCTACTTTGTGGAATCCTGTTGAGGTTTTTACAAAGTCGGCTCCACCAGCAACGCTTTTCGCACATGCCTGAGTGATTTGTTCACTCGACCACAAACCAGTTTCCAAAATAACTTTCAACAGCACATTTTCGCCAATTGCTCGGCGAACCGATGCCACTTCGTTCTCTAAATTTGACCAATCTCCATTTGAGATCCATCCCAAATTTGCAACCATGTCTATTTCACTCGCCCCGTCGGAAACCGCCTGCGCTGCTTCTGCAGCTTTAATACTTGGAAGATGACTGCCTGAGGGAAACCCCACCACGCTGGCAATTGCAATTCCCGTACTCGCATGCGCAAGTGCTACCCATGTCGGCGAAACGCACACAGCACCAACGCCTAATTCATTGGCCTCTGTGCACAGGGCGACGATATCGGCCGCTGTGGCTTCAGGCGTCAACAGAGTGTGATCAATCGCCCTTGCGAGCGTGGCACGATCTGGCGTTTCCATATCGCCCACACTACGCCAGGTGGATGAATCACATCAGCCCGACTACGGTTCATTGTCGTCATGGCCACCTTGCGATTCAGTTACGGCACGATGGGTTCGGGTAAGAGCACGCTTGCTCTACAAATTCATCACAACATGTCATCGCGTGGTGTGAATGGGTTGCTGCTCACCAAACTTGACCGTGATGGATCACAAGTTACGAGCAGACTTGGGGTTTCCGCTCCAGCAATTGACGTATCACTCGATCTTGATTTGTTCCAACTCACTTCAGATCACATGCCATTGCAGTTTCTTGTTTGTGATGAAACACAGTTTTATTCCGTCGAACAGTGTGATCAACTTGCACGAGTCGTCGATGAACTCAATGTGGATGTCTTCGCCTTTGGTCTTATCACTGACTTCCGCGGATTGTTGTTTGATGGCACGCGACGTCTACTGGAGATTGCAGACCAGCGCATTGAAATGCAGGTTGAAGCTCGTTGCTGGTGTGGTGACCGAGCAAACAATAACGCTCGTTTAGTAAATGGTGTGATTGTGTATGAAGGTGAAACGGTTGTTGTCGGCGACACCGATAAAACCATGAGTGAGCCGCTATTCGGAGACGAAGTTCGCTACGAACTGTTGTGTCGAAAGCACTACATCAACGGCGTGCTCGGACCTTCGCAATAATCTCTGCGAAAACTAAAACGGATAACACTCCGACACAGTTTCCGACCAAGTCGGTTGCCTGTCGTGTACGAAATTGCGTAAACCATGGTTGAGCAAGTTCAACAAACACCGTCCAGATAAATAGCAGCGTTAGTGCACGCCGAACATGTACCGGACGCACTGCATACGCAAGCAAAAGTGCACACGATCCCCAAATCAATACATGAATATCAGCGTCGCCTGGTGGACGATGTTCAAGAATTCCAGTTGTTGCCGATTCGTTTACACGCAAAGCGAATGCAATGACATTGGACCACCACGTAATTGCAGTGTCAGACCACATCAAAGCAGTGGCCGAAACGATTGCAGCTCCAGCAAAAACCGAACGCGCGACATTTCGCTGCACAACTAGCTCAAACGAATAGCGCGCTTAACCGGGCGATCCCAACCAGGTTGGCCTGTTGGTTTCGGACTTGGCCATAGGCCTGGGCCCATTTCCACCATTCCGTGATGCGCGCCGTAATCGCCGAGCAAGTTGAGGAACGGGTCAGCATTAAATGCTTCAGCGCCTCGAACGCCTGTGGACTTCCAGCTTCCATTTGCAAGAAGCTCAAGTGCAACAACCGGGCAAATTGCGGTTTGCCAGAGCACCGCTTGTGAACCCCAGTCGCGCATTGTTGTTTCGTTGTCTGCAACGTGATACAGGTACACCTCACGTGGTTTGCCGTCATAGGTTCCTCGAACCCATGTTCCAGCACATGTCTTGCCATGCATCAGGTGTCCAAGTTTTGCGGGATTAGGAAGCACTGCGGCCAAAACGTCACGTGGTGAAACACTGACGTCTCCTACCCGCACGTGTTCCGTGCTGTCAAGACCAAGATATGCAAACGTCTTTAGCCAGTCAATAAATTCTGCACCCAGGCTGTACTTAAACGTCACTCGGTTGCAATCAATTTCCCGAGGAATCAGCAGTACTTCTTCGTGTTCAACGTTCACGCATTCGTACGGCCCAATGCCCGCTGGAAAGTGAAATACTTCGGGTTCCGAAAAACAATCGGTCGTATACAAACCGCGATTCTTTTCCCACACAATTGGTGGGTTCAAGCATTCTTCAATCGTTGTCCAAATTGAAAATGTCGGGGCAAAGTCAAGACCGTCAATTGACAGGTTTGATCCGTCGCGAACACCAATTTCGTCAATTGTGTCAAACAAGTTGTCAGCCGCATAACGAGCAAATACATCGCTCAGTCCAGGCTCAACACCCATTCCTACAAGTGCAAGAAGTCCCCGGTCGCGCCAAGCTTGATCGGCTGCCAGCTGATCTGCACCCAACGGCGAACCCACTTCTTCGTATGGATTTGATGCGTGTGGCGCGCTCAAGTTCATTGCCATATCGATGTAATTGCAATGTGATTCGTAGGCCGCATTGAAAATTGGTTCGTTCATACGTGGATCACATGCGTTCACCACCACATCGGCTTTTACCCGCTGAATAAGCGCTTTAATCGCATTTGTGTCGCGGGCATCAACCTGCTCAGCGATAAATTTTGATCGATCATCAAGTAGAGCAATTGCCTCTTCGGCGCGGGAAAGAGAGATATCCGCTAGGACAAATTGTGTAAAAAACGATCGGGTCTCTGCGATAGACGCCATTGAAGCGCCTACGCCACCTGCACCGATTACCAAGATATTCATTACTCACCAGTTCTTTACATGTGCAACGTTCGTGTTGCACAAAGTTCTGTACTACTGAGCCTATCTGTGGTTACTTAAAAAACATTCAGCAAATCAACAACAAAGACAAGCGTTTCTCCACCTTTAATTACTCCGCCTGCACCGTGGCTTCCATATCCCATGTCTGGTGGAATTGTTAATTGACGACGTCCACCAACTTTCATTCCAGCAACTCCGTCATCCCAACCCTGAATCACTTGACCTGCGCCCAAACGGAAATCAAATGCTTCACCACGATTCCACGAAGCGTCAAACTCCTGGCCATTACTCCATGCAACTCCTACATAGTGCACAGAAACATTTTTGCCTTTTACCGCTTCGTCGCCTGATCCAACGGTGATGTCGGTTTTTACCAACGCTGCTGGTGGTGCTTCTTGCGGGATCGTGATTGATGGCTTGTTATTTGACATTCAGGCAGGATAACAATTCTGCTGTGCTCTTAAGCCACATATACAAAAGGCCCCCGGCGAACCGGGGACCCTTTGAACTTGGTGGCGGGGACAGGATTTGAACCTGTGACCTTCGGGTTATGAGCCCGACGAGCTACCGGACTGCTCCACCCCGCGTCGTAGAAGTTGTACGGTATCGAGCACACCATAGAGATAGCAACCTTCGGCCCAAAACACCTGCATCACCACACCCACCATGGCACTTTTCGCGCGAACCCCTAAAGCAACAGTCACCGATCTTGGTGAAGTTCGCGCCGAACTTCAATCACTTCGCTCAGAAGTCACGAAGCGCGCAAATGAACTCTCGCTAGTGACAGCTGCAATCAACACGCTTGAACAAAGACTCACGGTTTTCGATAACCGTCTTTCTGCAACGAATGCAGAAATGTCGAATCAATTGCACGAACTTGGCAATGAGATCCAGACTCTGCTCGAAAAACAGGAAGATCCTGCATCGATTGCGGCGTTAGAGCAACTACGCGTAAACCAAACACGAATTGCAAACGAACAGGCGCGCTACGAAATTGCATTCCGCCAGGACTTGGCAATGCTTGCTGAAATTATCCGCGAATCTCGCTAGCAACTAGTTGCCTATGATTTGCAGTGCTTGTCGAACAAGCTCTCTTGCCTGAGACAACTTCAATTGATACGTTGCAAAATCTGGTGGAGTTTGCGCTAACGCTGCATCTGCCTGATCAAATAGCGTTTCAGCTTGCGCCAGTAAATCTGGAGCTGACTGCGAACCTGCAGGAATACTGCTTGGCACGGTAGTTGCGGTAGTTCCACCAGTTGCAGGCACGGTTCCATCTGGAACAACAATTTGTCCATCACCAACACGATCGCCAAGCGATCCCGCATAGCCAGGGAATAGTCGCGTTATCGCCGTGGTTAAATCATCTGCAATCACCACTTTGTTGTTGTATGAAGCGAGGACTTTCCGAACAAACACTTGTCGCGCTGATGCGTCATCGGGTCGAACGTACAGAGGACGAACATAGACAAGGCCATTGGCCACAGGAACCATTTGAAGGTCGCCGAAAATTACACGGGATCCTCGTTGATCGAGCAATGTCACTTGCTGAGAAACAGTTGGATCACTACCAAATTCAGCCGCAACTGTTGCTGGCCCCTCTGGGAGTGGTTCGCCAACTTTATATACCGTCATCTGGCCGTACGTGCGTGGATCGCTCGATACAACCATAAAAGCACGTAATTCTTTACGTGCGTTATCTGATGAGAACGGTACGAACGGTCGCAACATCGAGAACACGCCATTAGTTTCAGTTGCCCCAGGTGCATGGAAAATAGTGAAATACGGTTTGAACCGCTCAACGTTTGCGTCCTGAACATTGATTGGGTTGGCAGTTAATGATGTATCAACGGAACTCACTACACCAGAAGTTCCTTCCGGCTGATTCGGTGGTGCTTGAGCAACGCTCCAAGCTGCATCGCGATTGAAGAACAACGTCGGGTCATCAAATTGATAACGACCGTACATATTGGTTTGTACTCGGAAAAGATCTTCTGGGTAGCGGAAGTGCGCAATAAGTTCTGGGGACGCCTGTGCAACAGGGGTGAGAAGTTTTGGAAACACTTTTCCCCAAGTGTTCGCAATTGGGTCATTCGCATCTACTTGATAAAAGGTTGGTTGACCGGAATAAGCGTCGACAACTACTTTCACACTGTTGCGAACGTAATTAAATGTGGCGTTCAGCCCAGAACCTGCAGTGAGTTGATCGGTGTTGGCGTTTTGTGAGTTCGGATAACGACTGCTCGTAGTGAACGCGTCAATAATCCACACCACTTTCCCGTCAACAACTGCAGCATACGGATCAGCGTCGTATTTAAAAAATGGTGCGATCTTTTGTACTCGATCTTTAACATTGCGGATCCACATGATGCGTGACTCAGTTGAAATGAGGTTTGACCCAAACAAGTTGTATTCACCGAAATGCAAGGCAAATGCAACGCGGCGAGCAGGAGATGAAAGTTTTACTCCACCAGTTCCTGAATATGGAGTTGCGGCGGTATCTGGACAGGCTTGCTCAATTTGATTGGTTCCAACAATTGAATACCCATCAAGCCCTTCGCCTACATACAACTGTGGAGTCTTAACACCAATATCGATATAGGTAGGACGACCATCAACGGTGACGCGACTTGCGGGGGCAGCAACTATTCCACAACCGTGAGTGTAAATAAGGTGACGTGATACCCAAGTTCTATTGGGTATCCCAGCTGTGTTGAGCTCTCTCGAGCCAAGTATCACTTGCTGCAATCGACCATCAATGACATATCGGTCTACGTCAAGGTCGCGAATGGCGTAGAACGAAGTTTTACCTTCATCCAAAGCAAATCGATCGCGCATTTCTATCGGATCTAGTTGACGAACATCGCGTAATGGGTTTTCGTTTGCTGAAACATCTGCAGCACTAATCGGGCCAAACGTCAATGATTTCTGTGCAACTGAATTGATGTTGAATGCAGCTTTGGTCGCAATCAAGTTGTGCTCAATATACGGAAGCTCTTTTGTGTTCACGTTTGGCTGAACAGAGAATCGTTGAATGACTGCCGGGTAAATAGTTCCAGCAACGACTGCTACAAGCATCCACATCAACGTTGCGAGTACTGGAATTCTCCAGCCCTTTTGCCGCACATTCCATAGGAACAATGCAGCAACTGCAAACGAAACCAGAATCATCAAGTTGATTGCCGGCAACTGCGCCTTCACGTCGGTAAATGTGGCGCCTTGCACTACCCCGCGCGTTGAATCAGTAAGTGAAAAACGCGATAGCCAATAGCTTGCGGCACGAACTATCGCAAGGCCAGCGAACAGTACAGATAAATGTGCTTTTGCCTGAGGTGTAACTTTGCGACCTTGTACCTGCAAGCGAATTCCACCATTCAAATAATGAATGGCCGCAGTGACAACAGTGATGAGGACCAATGCCCCGAATAACCAGTTGACGACAAATTCGGCAAAGGGCATTCGGAATACGTAGAAACTGATGTCTTGATTGAATAAGGGTTCTTTAATTCCAAATGATTGATGGTTTCTAAAAAGCAGCCACTCTTGCCATTGGGTCATGGCAGGCAACCCGACCATGAGCCCTAAGACAACTGAAATCACTGTTCGTACCAACCATTGCTTGCGTCCTACTAATTGTCGGTACCCAGCGAGAGCTCGTTCTTCTGGAGATGGCGCGATGGACTCTGGCGCAATTCGATCCGCCAACCAACCGTTAATCAACATCAAGAATACAAAAACTGCAAAAAAGACTGCACCTAACAAAGCCTTAACACGCAGAGTTCCCCAAAAAACATCTCCACGGCCGAGCACGTCGTGCCACAGCGCATCTACATAAAAGCCAGAAACGCTTTTCGCTGAAAGAAACACTGCGACTAAAACGCCAATTACTGCCGTAGCGATAACTCGACTTCGGCCAGGACGCTTGAGGCGAAAACCGCCTTGTGGATTACGGGAACGAGGAGGTAAGTCTGAAGGGTTGCGCACGCAGTGGAGATTAGTCGCCTATTGGCGCAACAAGGCATCGGCATCCAGCATGGGCAGTTGGATGTAAATGTCCTGTAGGGAATTCGCTGCCTAAGTCAGTTGACCCAGCTAGTGAATTGTCTTCAGCGTCTGCACAACTTGGGCCATTTGGATCGACCATCCAGCACACTTTTGTTCCTTGGTCTAAAACCAAATATGCACCACGGCTATAGGCCATACGGGTGATGTCTGAAACCTGTTGTTCAACTCGTTGCATTTTCATTTCGCGATACACGCTGCGAACGAGGTTGGACATTTCGTCTTTGTCGCCATCGCTTTGTTCAACTGCGCGCTGAATTTTTTCACGCAATGGACGAATAGTCGATTCATCCATTGTGCGGGAGACAACTTGCATCACGGCACTACGAGTAATTCGCTTGCGCAAATCTGCTTTCAAGCTCTTAGAGAGACTTTGTGCCCCAGCCATCGCTGCCGAAATAATGTCTTCAGCAAGTGCTTCGACATACATCTGCAAATGCTCTTCAGCTGTTGGAAGAACTTTTTCTAAGGCAACTATTGATTTTTTGCCTTGCAAATACGTGAGCATTGAGTTTTCTTCATCAGCCAAAACACGCTTCATTTTCCGAGTGACTTGCACCAAAATTGGCTCTAATACCTCGTCTCGGTGATCAAAAACCCCTTGATCCACCTTTGGAACAACAACTTTTGGCTTAGCAGTTCGCGCAACCTCAGCAGTATTGGTTTGCTTGAGTCGAGCAAAAAGGTCATCTACTGATTTCTTTTGCGGGGTGGTTGCGGCCGGTTGTTTTTTTACTTCAACAGGTGCAATAGGTGGCGCTGTGACTTCAACAGCCGCTTCTGGAACTTCAATGTCTTTGCGCTTTTTACCAAACAACTGCACAACTTCTGCAATGTGTTCTTGCGCTGGTGGCTCAGACGAAGGATGGTCAGACATGCCAGCAGGTGCCTCATGCATTGCAACGACCGTGGTGTCAGGAGTTTCTTCAATAATTTCTTCGGCTTCAATCACTTCGACTACTTCAACGGTTTCAATACTTTCCGTCGTTTCAATTATTTCAACAGTCTCAATTGTGGTCACATCAATTGATTCAGCGACTATTCCAACAACCTTTTCAATCTCTAGTGATTCAGATGACTGCGGAATCGCATCTGGGTCTTTAGTGTGATCAAAAAATATTGGGCTAGTGGCATCTACCGATGTGTTCAGCCCACTGATTCGGGCAACTTCATCAGACAACTCATCAAATTCGGTTAAATCGCCAACAACATCATTCGCAGCCAACCGAGCTCGATCAAATGCAGCCACTAAACGATCGCGATCGTGAATGAGATGTTCAATTTGTTCACGAGCTAGTTCGCGTCGTCGTGCCAATTCGCTCAATACTTTTTCGCGATACTCACGTGCTTCGGTGACCATTTCACGACCTTGCTGTTTGGCAAGATCAATTTCAGCCTCAACGTCGGCAACTGCATCGTTTCGTTGACGCGAAGATTCAATTTCAGCTTCTTGACGAATGCGTGCAGCATCCGAACTGGCTTCGCGGACTAACCGTTCTGCGGTTTCTGCTGCTCGCGCAATTTGCTGTTTCGCAGCTTCACGCGCAGATGTGAGCACTCGCGCAGTTTCTTCTCCAAGAAGCGCCGTGATCATTTCTTCGTCTATTGCACCAGGGGCCGAAAGTCCGCGAGTTTGCATTGCGCGAAGTTCACTTTCTAAAAAGCGTTCACGCTCCTGTAGCCGTGCAAGTTCTGCAGAAACACCACGCAACAAGTCGCGAACTTCTTCTTGCTCAAACCCACGCCTAACTACGCTGAATTGCGCAGAACCAACGGCCGCCGGTGAAGACGGGTCGGGGCGTGAAAATGAGATTGCCATGCGAACAACAGTACGCCCCGCCTACAGCGAGATTGTGGCATTCGTGAGTCCGCTACCACCAAGAGACTCAAGTAGAGCCAATGCCTCTTCGAGATTCGCGACTGTTGCAATCCTGACCGATGGTCCGAGCACAGCTTTTGCCGCAGCAAGTTCCTCTGGTGATTGTGTTTTTGGAACAATAAATAACTTGGCACCAGCAGCCTTTACGGCAACTGCCTTCTGACGTAATGCGCCGATTGCGCCAACTGTTTCGTCCTCGTTCATCGTTCCCGTTGCCGCAACTTTGACTCCACCAAAGAGGTCTCCAGGTGTCATTTCGTCAAGTAAAGCGAGGGTAAATGCGAGACCGGCAGATGGCCCACCGATTCGATCGGTGTCAATTGTGACTTCAAATGGAAGTATCACTGTTCGGGTATCGGCTGGAATAAACCCGATAATTGTTCGACCGGGCTCATCTGGACTTTCTATTAATTGAATCCGTCGATCCTCTGGCTTGATTGCCATATGAGGAATGACGCTGACAGTCACGATGTCGCCTGGTTTATGGCCCGCCATTGCTGCGGCTAATTCAGCCAGAGTCGGAGTGACTTTCCCGTCAAATGCGGTAATCGTGTCTCCTGGATGCAACTGCTTGCATGCACTCAGCGTAACCGGGACATCTAAGCACACCACTTCTTCAACGATGACACTTCCAAGTTCGAATGATGCGTCGAGGCCCAACTTCGTAAACGCCACATATTCAGCGACCTGCTTCGCTGTGGTCATGGACTGAAAGCCAAGTTGCTGCTGAGTCCCTGGAGTGCTCTTGCCGAACCTCTCCTCATAAGACTGCACCTCAACGTCTGAATCAACAGAACCAACAAACGCTTCAAGAGCGGAAAGCTGTCCACCAAATGCAGTAACAAACAACACGGAATTCGTTGACGGGTATCGCGTCACGTGTGCAAGTGCTTCTTTGGTAAATCCAAGCCGATTCGCAACTGGTTCGGCTGAACCAGGTGCCACCTCCCAAAAGCGCACTTGGATGCTCGCCGCCACGACGATGCCCACCAGCGCCAACCACGCGCAAGTCAGCAATGGCAATGCCCACCACAATTTCCGCTGATCTGCTTTGTCTGGCCTTGTTGGAGCAAGGGTCGGTGGTGGTAGCGGTACGCTATTTGGCATCGTGACGTCGTTGTTTTCGCTCATCGATTTACCTATTTTCGCTTCCACATTCGGTGTGACAGTACGGGCTTTGCTTGCCTGTGTACTTGCAATTGGCGCCCTTGTTGTTCTTGGTGGCACTAAGCCTGCCAGACAAGGTCGCTCAAATGTCGTTCAGGTGCAAACAAAAACAACTCCTCTATATAGGGAACCTTCAGAGAAACAACGAAAGACCAGCGCTATTGGGCTGGCCGGTGGCACCGTCCTGGCTGGGGCCTTGAGCGCAATCGTTATATCCGTCGTACTCGCCTACCTCGTCACGACACTGACGAGCCTGCTGAAATAAAACTAAAGGGATCCACATGAGTCGCAATCTTGTTATTAACGGTCGAAATATTGGCGACGAGTATGCGCCACTCGTGATTCCAGAAATTGGGATCAATCACGGTGGGGACATTAAGCGTGCAATTCAAATGATTGACGATGTCGCCGATGCTGGTGGTGAATGCGTCAAATTTCAAGCGCATTCTGTTGACGACGAGATGATTCCAAATGACGTTGTACCCGCAAACTCCACTCGTTCAATCTGGGACATCATTGCTCAGTGCACGCTGACGAACGACGAAGAGCTTGCCTGCAAAAAACATGCTGAAGATCGTGGACTGTTTTTTCTCTCTACTCCATTTTCACGCGAAGCAGCCACAAGGCTCGACAAATTAGATGTACCTGCATTCAAAATCGGTTCTGGTGAGTGCAATAACACACCATTGATTCGTCACATTGCCCGTTTTGGCAGACCAATCATTGTGAGTACAGGAATGAACGACATTGAATCCGTGAAGCGAACAGTTGAAGTTCTCGAATCGGAAAATGCTTCCTACGCACTTCTTCACTGCACAAGCATGTACCCAACGCCGTATAACAAAATTCGGCTTGGGGCAATCACACAATTACGTGAACTTTTTCCGAATACGGTCATCGGAATTTCTGATCACTCGCTTTCCAATTTGCCGTCAATTTCTGCAGTTGCATTAGGCGCATCAATTATTGAACGTCACTTCACCAGCGACATGAGCTGGATTGGTGAGGACATTGAAATTTCCGTTGACCCAACAGGGCTACAGGAACTCATTGAAGGATCGCGAATTGTTCATCAAGCAACTGGCGGTTCAAAGACTGTGCTTTCTGAGGAACAGCCCACAATTGACTTTGCGTACGCCTCAGTTGTTGCTATTCGCAATATCTCCAGTGGCGAAAAACTCACTGAAGAAAACATTTGGGTGAAACGACCAGGAACTGGTGAAATCCTTGCGTACGACTTAGAAAAAGTTTTAGGCAAGACCTCCACTCGTGAAATGACGAGAGGACACCAACTGGGTTGGTCTGATGTCAGTTAGTAAGCACGTTGCTTTTCTTACAGGGACGCGCGCGGACTACGGCAAGATAAAGCCGCTCATACTCGCGGCTCATGCCGAGGGGTTCAAAGTTTCAGTTTTCGCAACCGGAATGCACATGCTTGAACGATTTGGTTCGACAATTCTTGAAGTACGTCGAACTCTTCCCGATGAAATTTTTATTGTTCCATTTGAGAATCAATCTGTTGGCGATCCAATGGATGTCGTCGTTGCCAACACCATCAAAGGTTTGTCGCGTTTCATTCAAGAGAACCAACCGGATCTACTCATTGTTCATGGAGATCGACCGGAAGCATTGGCCGGGGCAATTTCCGGGGCTCTTAGCAACACACGTGTAGTGCATATTGAAGGTGGTGAACTTTCAGGGACCATCGATGGTGTGATTCGACACGCTGTGAGCAAGCTCTCACACATTCACTTAGTGGCCAATGAAGAAGCCAAAAAACGACTGCTTCAACTGGGTGAAGACAGCAGCACAATTCACATCATTGGCTCACCAGACCTCGACATCATGCTCTCGCCCTCGCTTCCAACACTTGCCGAAGCAAAATCACGCTATGGAATTGAATTTGATTCTTACTTCATCGCAATTTTCCACCCAGTAACCACCGACCTTGAAGCAAGCGCAATAGCGGCGACGGAATTTGTCAATGGACTTATTTATTCGGGTGAGAATTTTGTTGTTATTCACCCAAACAACGACACTGGCTTTGAACGAATTATTAATGAGTACAAACGGCTGGCTGATCACAGCAAGCGATTTAGACAATTTGAATCCTTGCGGTTCGAACATTTCCTTGTTCTTCTCAAAAATGCACGCGGAATGGTCGGAAACTCGAGCGCCGGTATTCGCGAAGCGCCGCTGTATGGCATCCCAAGTATCGATGTTGGCGATCGCCAACGAGGCCGTCATGACAGTGCGTCGATTTCGCAAGTTCCAGCGCGTGCGGAAGAAATCGTCGCGGCTATTCACGGAGCTAAACAGCAAGGGCCAACGAATTCGGAGCAAGAATTCGGGGACGGTAGATCAACCGAACGTTTCACCGAGTTGCTCCACTCAGGGGTTTTGTTTGAAGCGCGAGTAGACAAATTATTCGTCGATCTAAAGGATGTGATGTAATGACCTGCATCGCAATCATCCCCGCACGAGGTGGATCAAAAGGCATTCCAAACAAAAATCTTGCTGAAGTAGGTGGACAATCGCTTGTTACCAGAGCTGTAAATTCTGCAATTCAATCAGGTGTAGTTGACGCCGTAGTCGTCTCAAGCGATGATCCAACCATTCTTGAAGCTGCAGCAAATGCTGGGGCAATTGCAATACAGCGTCCAGCAGATCTCGCAACTGACACAGCCGCAATAGAAGATGCGATCGCACACGCTCTACAAAAATTTTTGGAGAGTCACCCAAATCCCACGACCTTGGTATTGCTGCAACCCACTTCACCACTCCGACAAGCTTCAACAATTAGCGATGCCGTGCGCCTCTTCATAAAAAACGGTAGTACAGGCAGTGTTTACGGGGTAATAGAAGCAGAACATCACCCGTTTAAAACATTTACTGCCACTGATGGAACCTTGCATCCCGTAGGAACAATTGACGATCTCTCACGTTCACGCCAGGAGTTACCAAAGGCCTACCGACAAAGCGGAAGTATTTACGTAGTCGGTGTGCGGGATTTTCTCGCATCGAATTCGTTGCACGTAAGTCCCGTGCGCTGGATCGAGGTGAGTCACGAAGAAGCCATCGACGTAGACACTCCTGCTGACTTGGAAGCTGTTCGCAAAGCAGCACGCAATGCCAATGCCTAATTTCAAATTTTCGTTTGCTCTACCTAAAGGGCAACAAGTAGCCCTAATCGATGCATCTGGGCTCAACATTCTTAATAAGTACATTCCAGAAAAAGATATTTCCATCATTGACATTGAACACATGAATGCGTTCGCTCTTTTGCGAATGCTCGTTGCAGGAAAAAAATCGCTTTTTGATTACACCGTTGCCTATATTAAAATATTCAAGCCACAGTTTGTGTTTACATTCCTTGACAACAACGTTGATTTCTACAAACTTGAAGCAATTTTTCCAAAAATTAAATTCATTGCAATTCAAAATGGCCAACGGGCCAACTATGCAAATCAAATGGGCTTTGGCTTTTTTGATCTTCTAAAAAATGAATCTGCCAAGAACACGCTTTCCGCTCAAGCAATTTGTGTTTTAGGAACTACTGCAGCAGATCAGTACACGCAGTACATCCAAGTAAAGCCAGTGGTTACAGGATCGTTAAAAAACAACTTGATTGGCAATCTGATCAAACCAACAGAACACTTCGACATTGTTTATGTTTCACAACACGCACCATTTGAAATTCCAAATTCAGAAGTCAAATTCTTCTTTGGAAACAAATCAATCACTGCATCCGAGTTCTACACCATTGAAAAAAATATCGTTCGCTTTTTAGCCGAACGTTCAAAACGCACGAACCAATCCTTCGCTGTCCTCGGTAAACGAACGGATTCAAGCTCGTATGAGCGCGAATTCTTTGTTTCCGCGGCAAATCCGCACAC
>JBAXBR010000023.1:0-21437 GCA_037141855.1 Actinomycetota bacterium
GTCCACATCCACATTGGGCAACGGTTATGCACGCGCACTCCCCACGAATGGTCACGCTGTCCCCACCAATTCTCTACTTCGTAGGTTTTGCCATTGTGCGTATAGGTGCCGTTATATGTTCCGCTTTGAAACATGTGCGTCTGATCCCACACCACTTCGTTTCCGGCCTTCATGGTTCCGCGACGCAATTGATACGGAGCGGTTCGCGCGGTAAAAGTGATGTCGAGTTCGACCGGGGTTGCATCAGATTTACGTGCAAGCAGGTGAATCTTCTTTTTTGGTTCAACAATGTCAATTGACACTGGGCCAACATTCCAGTTGTTTGGGTCAGCTGCAGTGGTTCGTGCATGACGCGCCATCACTGGCGAACTTCCAACGCGACCTAATTGCAACGAGTCCATTTCATTGTGCGCTGGAAAATGCGCAAGCGTCAAAATAAGCACGTCACCTGGTTCGTTGCGCCTTTGCATGATGAAGAACAAACTCTCGCGCCAGCTGTCGTTGTGATGCACAACATTGCGGAATGGTTCCGGAAGTTGGTGACCGAATCGTTCATCTTCTGCGTCAAAAAGTGCCATGAGTTTCCTATCTAAAGAGTGACAATGTTTCTAAATCAATCATTTGCTGTCCGTGACGGTTCGCCATTGCAGCAAACATGGAGTCGCCGCGTTCGGTCTGTTTCACCAACATGCTCGCAACGATGGCCATGATGTAACCAGACGTTGCAAACAGTCGATATTGGTCCCACGCCTCCGAGAACGCAATCGAGATTCCTGCTTGGGATAGGCCATCGCAGTATCTGCGGACGAGTTCGCCTTCCACTTCGCGACGTTGTTCAGGGCTGAAACTTGCACCGATGAAATATGCAAGATCAGTTGCGCCAGCCGAAATGCTGGCGGTTTGCCAGTCCACCACTTTTACGTTCGTCCCAGTTGCCGTTTCAGTAAACAACAAATTGTCCAATCGGAAATCGCGATGCACGACGGTTTCATTGTTTGGAAACGCGCGATCGTAGCCATCGATGTTTTCAACAAGCCGACTTCCCAGTTCTAACACCTCGGCACTCACGAGCGACGAAAACCGAGCGGCAAATCCGGCGAATACCGATCGCAATAAATCACGAGTGCCCTGCGAACTTTCCATACTGTGCCGCGGCATCCAACTCAGGGTGTCCAACTCTGAAGAGTTCCACAGTGGGGCATGTAATTGAACAAGCTCGTCGATGGCTGCACGAGCCTGCTCCACAGATGCTCCAGTTATTTGGTCACCTTGCTTGCCATCGACAATGTCTTCAAGCACCAAAACAAAGTCATCATTGGGTGCGTCGAACCACACATGCAGACAATTCGGAGCACTCACCCCGACCAACGACCTCACTTGCGTATAGAAACCAGTTTCCAGTTCGTAGCAACGAGTAATTCGTGAAGCAGCGCGGCTGCTTTCGCTTTGCGAAGGCACCTTCACCACAACCGACGGTGGAATTCGACCATGGGTTCCCTGAACGAAAGTCACCCGGTAGCTCTCGGCCATTTGCCCCGTGCCAATTGGTGTGACGGAGTCAATTTGTAGATCCACGACGCCAAGGTGTTGCGCAAGATATTCAACGCTCACGCCTACATGCGACGACACATCCCCCACGCACCAGACCCTAGACCGAGTTAAGCCACCGTCCTGCAACGGACCAACCTCAGGTGAAATCTTGGGAAACTCACCTCCAATAAGACTCTTCGATAATTAGCGTTACCACTATGACGCCTGAGCCTGGTTCCTTGAACAAGGAACAGATTGCCCAGTTCAACGACCTTGGATGGCTCATTACTCAAACCCTCGACGGCGACAAAACTGCAAACCTTCAAACATGGGTGCAAGAAATTCAAGATTTACCCGACACTGGACCATGGCTGCATTACCGCGAACAAACCGAGCACGGTCCAAAACTGTGTCGAACTGAATACTTCACGCCTTCGCATGAAGGGTTTCGCAAATTTCTCACCCAAGGCGCAATGGTCGACACCGCCACCGCGCTTCTCGGAGAGCAAGCAGTCCTGTACAAAGAAAAAATCAACTACAAATTGGTTGGGGGTGCAGGTTATTCACCGCACCAAGATGCCCCGGCATATCGCTTCGTTGACATTCACTTGTCGTGCATGGTGGCTGTTGATGACGCAACAATTGAAAACGGCTGCCTTGAAGTTGTCTCGGGAATGCACAAAGAGATACTGCCAATGGACGACGAAGGATGCATTGCCCAACACGCTGTAGACGCGATGGAATGGTTCCCAGTTGAGTTACAGGCAGGTCAAACGCTCTGGTTCCATTCGCGCACTCCACATCGAAGCGGAGACAACAACTCCAAACACGATCGCCGAGCGCTATACCCAACTTACAACGCGTTGTCCGAAGGTGATCTGCGCGAACCGTATTACGTGCAGAAGCTTCAAGAATTTCAAGATTCAAAAAATTCAGGCGAAAAAGTAAGAGTTTCACTTATCAACGACTTTCGAGGAAGGCCAGTTTCACATGATTAACGAATTAGCAAATTTATTCACCACATGGGGTACCCAAAAGTACGACGAGTGTGTTTCGCAACTTGAACATGCAGTGCAATGCGCGGTACTCGCCCAAGAGGCAGGCGCCAACGATGAACTCGTTATTGCGGCACTGCTTCATGATGTTGGTCATTTACTCGCACTTGAATCAAAAGCAGGAAATGTCAACGTCTCCGTGAACGATAGGCATGAATCAACTGCCGTTAAGTACTTGGCAAAGGGTTTCGGACCACGCGTTACTGCTCCGATTGCACTTCACGTTGAAGCTAAGCGCTATCTCTGTGCTGTTGAAGCAGATTACTTTTCAACACTTTCTGTTGGCTCTGTTCGAAGTTTAGAAATTCAGGGCGGAAAAATGAACGACGACGAAGTGAAGCGATTTGAATCACTTCCAGGCTTTGCCGATGCTGTGTCATTGCGTCGTTGGGACGAAGGAGCAAAACTGCTTAATCACACGTCGCCAGAATTTTCGACGTTCGTGCCAATTATGGAGCGAATCTCACTCGTCTAATTGCGTTTAGCCAGCAAGCTCCACTGCATAAGCTCCTCGAACATTTTCTACATTTGATTGGCGACCGATTCCGAGGTATGCGACATCTGTTGACGTGAAGTCAATTTTTGCCCAGATATTTCTGCCATCAACAATTACTCCATTGCCAACCAAGTCGGTCATGCGCTGAACATCAATGGTTCGGTATTCAGACCATTCCGTCACAAGAAACAGCACATCGACGTCGGCAATTGCAGCATAAGGATCAGCAGCAATATGGAATAGATCTGGCGAGAGACTGCTGTACATCGGAAGCCATTGGACCACTGGGTCGTGAGCCACAATTGATGCTCCTTCGGCGAGAAGCGCATGAATCAGATGCAATGCCGGAGCTTCACGAATATCGTCGGTGTCTGGCTTGAACGCCAACCCCCACACGGCACATCGTTTGCCCTTCAACGAGCCCAACACGTCGCGAGCCTTATCCATCAACACGGTCTGCTGGCGAGTGTTTACCTCAATCACCGATTCGATAAGCGGCAGTTCACAATCGAAATCAATTCCCATTGCACGAATTGCTCGCAAGTCTTTCGGGAAGCAACTTCCGCCGAAGCCTGCACCCGCGTTCAGATACTTCGAGCCGATGCGAGGGTCTGCGGCCATAACACGCTGGATCTCACAGATGTCTGCGCCAACGATGTCTGAAAGGCGAGCCATTTCATTCATGAACGAAATGCGAGTAGCAAGCATTGCATTTGCTGCGTATTTGCACATTTCAGACGAGCGCGTGGACATCGTCATTAACACGCCATCAGACTTGCACAATGGTTCATACAACAAACCAAGAACATCGCCCGCCCACTCATCGCTTACCCCGATCACGATTCGATCAGGAATCATAAAGTCGCGAACCGCGTCACCCTCTTTCAAAAACTCTGGATTTGATGCGATAGAGAACGAAACAGAATCACCTCGACGGATGAGTTCTTCTTGAATGGCATCATGCACCAGCTCCGAAGTTCCAACCGGCACCGTGCTTTTCACCACGACAACTGCTCGATTCTGAATCTGCTTTCCAATTGATGTGGCAACAGACAGCACTTGCGATAGGTCTGCAGCACCGCTCGAAAGCGGCGGAGTTCCAACTCCAATGATGATGACTTGACCGTGGTCAATGGCCATATTCACCGAACTCGTGAATCGAAGGTGCTGTGAGGCAACCCCCCGCGCAATCATTTCTGGCAGACCTGGTTCGAAAAATGGCACTTCTCCACTTGTGAGGCTTGCAATCTTCTTCTCGTCAACATCTACGCACAACACATGATGTCCAATTGCAGCCAAACCAGCCGCGGTGACTAACCCCACGTAGCCCGCTCCGAATACTGATACTCGTAATGCACTGTCCATTTATGCGGCCATTTCTCTTTGGTTATCTACAGTTCTTACAAGCGTCAGTCGGCGTACTTGTGCGCCTGCGAGCCAACTGAATGTAAAGTTTCTGGACTCATTGACGACGTCGCCTCCGACTCGCCGAAGGCTCAAGACACGCTTACCGCCAACAGCATTCATTTCGCCGAAGTATGTAGGGAGCCCATGTCGTCGACACATTGCATCTGCGTGATCTCGGAGCATGCGTGCGGCAAATGCATCGTGGTTTGCGCGGTTTACATTGAGATGCGCATGTGCATGAACATCTGTAGGCAACGTGTTCCTGCTGCGGAAAATCGTGATCGAATCGCGAATTCGATACCAGTAAAAACGACGCGACTCTACATTGGTTCGAAATGTAAAGAATGCAAACAGCACCCCAAGTGTTAGCAACAACATTTGTCGATTTTGATGTTTCTTAAATGATTGAGCATCAGCACAGAACAAGCCATACCCAATTACATTTCCATCGTGCTCCACAACCGCTGCATCATTAATTCCGTGAGTGAGGTACCAACCAAGGCCCAGCTCTTCGTATCGACGAGCACATGAAAGCGTGAATGGCAACGGACTACCTATTGACAACGTTTCCCAAAAAAGTGCTCGAATGCACTTCTCGGAACCTTTTGCTGGAAGAACCTGCATTACGCTGCTGCTTTCCATGGGTGATTGATCAGAGATGTGTACAAGTCGAGGAATCGATCCGAACAGATATCCCAGCTCATTTCACGAGCTCGCTGCACACAACGACGTCGTACTAACTCCCTGCTTTCGAGCAATAGGAGCATGATCGCATCGGCAACCATGGCCCCAGTTGGCTCTACAGCCAAACCGCACCCGCCGGTAATCAGTTCGACTCCAGCACCCTTGTTGGCGACAATCACAGGAGTACCGCAGGCCAGTGATTCCAAAATGCTGAGACCAAAAGTTTCAAATGGACTCGGCGCAATGCTGATATCTGCCGAGGACATGAGAGCCGCGAGTTCATTGCGATCTGCAACACGGCCGATGAAGTCAACATCTAGTCCATCCACCATGTTCTGCAGTTTTTGACGCATTGGCCCATCTCCTGCAAACACAAATTTCGCCCGTACACCCCTAAGTGCAAGTTCACGCGCCGCTGCAACAGCCACATGAGGGCGTTTCTCAAAAGACAGTCGGCCCGCAAACAGCACAAGTGGAACTTCCGTTGGTTCAACTTCTACTTCGCGAGGGTGAAAAACGTCGTGATCTACTCCCAACGGAAAAATCAGCAACTTGTTTGCCACATCACGAAATTCATCGGCCGAATACTGACTGGCACAGACAACTGCATCTACATGACTTTTCATTTTTTGAATAATTGGAAAAATGATTCGAGCAACTGGGAGCCACGACGGAAAACGCTCGTGAACCACATCGGTTACCCGTTCATGAGAAAAGAGCACCGTTCGTATTCCATGTGCCTTCGCCCATCCTGGAACCCACGACAGTGTGGTCTTGTCCGATACTTCAATAATGTCGGGATGTAGTTCCAGCAACACTTTTTGCAACTCTTTGCGTCGAATGATCGCCCGGTACCCACCCGAAAACGGGACTCGGCAACCAGGTACGTGGATATAGGTTCGTAGCCCTTCTACCCACACTTCTCCGCGCTTTCCAGGCGTCACCAATGTGCATTGATGACCTCGAGCAACGTATTTATGCCCTATGGACTCAAGAGCAAATCGTTGGCCTCCAGATGTTGGAGTGACGAAGTTCGCAAGTTGAACTATGTGCATTATGCAAGCCCACCCAATTGACGCACTTCATGAACATCTTGTTGTGAAACTCGAGATTGATCAATGAATTGTTCGTACGTGCATGATGTGTACCCCTTAGCGATTGCTAAGTCAATGATGTGCAGGATCGCAGAACGCAATCGCGTATCGGCAAGGTCTTTAGGATGAATTGCTACGCGTAGCGGCAAGCGTGCAAACATCAACACGCGGGCTAGGACAACCGTCGCCTTAGCTATCTGCCCACTCCACTTTGATTCAGGTCGCTGACACACAACAGGCGCAAAGATTTCCTGACGGCGAACCAAATCGGTAATAAACAGATGATTATTTGTGTAATCAAGTCCTATTTCATGCAACTCGTTACGCACTTCCTTAGACATCAACCAACCAGGTGCAATGAACCCAGATGGCGTAAAACCAACAACGCCAAGCGTGTGGAGCCCTAGGTGCAAGCGTTCCGCAGCTTCGTCTGCGTTCAGATTGAAGAATTCCTGACATCCACGTGCAAAGAAAGACCCGAACACCGATGACCTCGGTGAATCAACGCTTTTCTGTTCAAATGCATGGGTCCACCCGTGCAACACCACTTCGTGCCCGTGGTTAACGCATGAGTGCAACCACTCGTGCATACGTATGTCTTCTGAAAAATCCATACCATTCCAGCGACCTGCAACAACCAACAAGGAAACTGAAACGGCACGAGATTCCAATTCATCCATCCACCTACGTGAAACCTCAGCTGAAGATGGGCCAACATCATGCAGTGAGACAACTAGGGACTTCACGAGGCAACCGCACGATAAGCAAACGACATGCCTTGAGTTACTGAGTAATAGTGACCGATCAGTTCTTCCATGATTGATTCCCATGTGCGATGCTGCACGGATTGACGTGCATTGCTAGCGCACTGAAAGCGAACGCCTTCATTCACCACCAACTCTTGAACACTTTCGACCAGCGTGTTCTTTCGTTGAGGTGTCCACAGAAAGCCATTCACTCCATGTTGAACAAGATCAAGCGGTCCACCTACTGCTGGAGCGACAACAGGAGTACCAGATGAGAGTGCTTCCTGCACCGACTGGCAAAACGTTTCATCCACACCGGTGTGGGCAAATATGTCAAACGATGCGTACATTTCCGAAAGCGTTTTGCCGGAAGCAAACCCCGTAAATGTCGCTGACGGCATCAGGCGCTCCAGTTTTTTACGCACGGGTCCATCGCCAACAATTACCACCGAAACATTTGGTAGCGAACACACATCGGCCAAACGCTCTACTTGCTTTTCCCGGGCAAGTCGACCAACAAATCCAACGATTATTTTTCCGTCACCGCCAATCGATTTGCGGAGTTCTTCGTTTCTAAAACTCGGATTGAATCGGTCCGTATCAACACCACGCATCCATCTCACCGCGTTATCAACCCCATGCCGGCGCAAATCCCAAACCGCAGACGTTGACGGGGCAAGCGTGACATCAGCTCGCTTATGAATTGCCGCAACGTACTTCCATAACGCAGGAGAAGTTGCGCCAAGCCGATACTGCTTGGCAAATCCGGCAAGATCAGTTTGATAAATGGCAACGCATGGAATGTTGAGCTTGCGCGCCACCCTCCCCGCCCATGCACCAAGAACTGCTGGCGCTGCGAGATGAATGACATCAGGTTTGATTGCACGAATTGCCGCTTCAAGTGCCTTTTGTGGTCGCGAGATTCGAAGTTCTTCATAGCCCGGAAACCCAAACGAGCTCATGCGCACAACTGGTACTCCTGCTTCCATATCAGAACCAGGACCTGGCGCGATAACAACGGCTTCGTGACCGTTGCGCGTGAGGTACTCAATGGTGCGAAGTACCGAGTTGGTGACCCCATTGACATGAGGAAGAAAACTTTCCGCCACAATGGCGACCCGCAGTTTTGGGGTACTCGCGGCCGAGAGATTTCCTATCTGAACGGCCGGAACAGTCTCCACTGGCTAAAAATATGAAACGACTATGAACACATTGATTACAGAGAAATAGCAGGAGATGTAGTTCAAGCAAACTTGCAATGAACTAATTTGCCTTTTCTAGAACTCCGCGCACCCAGGATCCAATGAGTTCGATGGCGTACACCACCACAAAGATGGACAGCACAACCGCTCCAGTTGTGCCAAATTCGAACACTCGGATTGACCCCAAGAGCAAAAACCCAATTCCCCCGCCGCCAACGATCCCTAGCACTGTCGAGGACCGCAGATTCACGTCCAACATGTAGAGAATTTGACTTACTAGTGCTGGCATCGCCTGCGGCAAAACCGAACCGAAGAGCTCCTGGATCCTGGTCGCACCGGTAGCAAAAATTGCCTCACGAGGGCTTGGGTCCACTTCTTCAAAAGTGTCTGCAATCAGTTTGGACATAAAAAACGCAGTTACCAGCGTGAGCGCAAGCGTTCCTGGAACTGGACCAAGTCCCATAGCGCTCACGAACAATACGGCAATGATGAGCTCCGGAATCCCTCGCAGGACTACCAACATTGAGCGTGTGCCGACGAATACAGCTTTACGGACAACGATATTTCTCGAGGAGAGCAAACCCAACGGAATAGCAATAAACAGACCAAGCGTTGTTGAAATAAAAGCAATTGCTATGGACTCAGACATGCCGGTAATGAGTTCACTTCGGGCTGTCGAGAAATCTGGCGGAACCAATTGGGTAACAATTCTCCAGGCATCATCAAAGTATGCAAACGAACTAAAGATAGGCATATTGATGGTTCCAAGAGCGACTGCAAGCATGATGACATACACCCACACGCTGATGATTCGAGATTTTCTGTCTGATGTCATTGGTGGCACCAATGAACGCATCGTCACTGCATCGACTAGCAACGTACGGTCCTTACGAGTACGTCGTACCGCTCTATCTGATTGTCCGCGCACTACGACTACAGAAGCGCTTCGTTCTCCAAGAATTGACGCACGAACTCGTGATGAAAAGAATTCGATAGCAAGGATCACAATAAAAATGACTGATACCGCTGCAAGTGCGCTTGGATAATCAAGCGAGCGAAGTGCGGACTGAATGATGAACCCGATTCCACCAGCACCGACTAAACCCAACACAGCAGAAGCACGAACGTTGATGTCAAGTCGATACAGGGCCGTTCCAATCATTGTTGGTGTGGCCTGTGGAAGGATGGAAGAAAAGATTGCCTGCCACTTTGAAGCACCAGTTGATTCGCTTGCCTCGCGTGGCATAGCGTCAGCATTTTCTAATGCATCGGCAAACATTTTGCCAATCATTCCAATGGAATGAAGCCCGAGTGCCAGAATTCCAGCTAATGGACCAATGCCAAAAGCACGTACGAATATTGCAGCGAAAATAAGATCAGGTATTGCTCGCGTCATAGTGATGATTCCACGACATACAGCAAAGACAAATCTGTTTGGGGTTGTGTTTTTGGCCGCCCCAAAAGACAGTGGAAAACTGATTAGTACTGCGATAGTCGTGCCAAGCAACGCCATCCATAGCGTTTCTATCGTTGCTGAAATGATTCCACTGAGCTGATAAAAGTCAGGAGGAAGCATCCGTGCAAGTAGGTTCAAAACATCACTGATCCCGCCGAACAATCCCCCAAACGACATGTGGATATACAGCCACGACCAAACAGTTGCGCAGATATAACAAACGAAAACGATCAAGAGTTTGACGTTGCGTGCAGTAAACGGTGGACTCAGGCGGCGCTGGTCAACCATTATTGAAGACATCGTAATTACGAATTCGAAATAGAAGTTGGCACATCTTCACCCGAAGTTGGTGCCCCAGTAACGTCAACCCGCTGATAAACGTCCATCACATCGCGCTGGTCAAGACCAACAGCACTTCTATCGAGAACAACCTTGCCAGCACGAAGACCAACAATTCGATGCGCCCAACCCATTGCAAGTTCCACTTGGTGGAGCGTGCAAATCACTGTCATATTTTCTTCTTTTGCTATTTTTAGCAGCAGTTCAAGTACTTGTCCTGAAGACTCTGGGTCCAACGAAGCAACCGGTTCATCGGCAAGCAGCATTTGTGGCTCTTGCATCAAACTTCGTGCAATTGCCACGCGTTGCATTTGCCCACCAGACAACGTGTCGGCACGCTGATAAGCCTGATCCGCCAAACCCACGCGATCTAAATGGTCAAAGGCCAACCGGCGGAGTTGCTTGGGGTACGACCGCACACCGAAACGAGGCCAATTCAGACGACCTAACGCACCCGAAAGCACATTCTCTAAACATGTTGCCCGGTTGATGAGCCCGAATTGCTGGAACACGAAGCCTACGTGTCGACGCACTTCACGAAGATCCTTATTTGATGCCTCGCTCACACGCATGCCCATCACATCGACAGAGCCCGATGTTGGTTTATGTAGTCCGTTTACGTGTCGAAGAAGAGTTGACTTCCCCGAACCGGACAAGCCGATGAGACAGAGTAATTGCCCTCTTGGAATTTCAAGGCTCACCTGGTCCAATGCCAGTGTCCCGTTTGGAAACCTTTTTGAAATGTCGCTCAACCGAACAATCGGATCAGCTTGCTGGTTAAATCGATTGAGCGACATGTTCAAATGCTTAGTTGATAGTGCTTATCTGCACTTCGACGACTTAGTAGCTTCGCAAACCTGACGTACTCCGTCGTATTCCTTATCTGAGTAAGTCACAAACCCCCATGACTTATCTTCAATGACTTGGCAGGTTGCTTCACTGGCGCAAATTCCCGCAGCCACGAAACCGGTCTTGTTTGCCTTCTTGATCACAAAGTTTTTAACAGTGTCAACAAGCGACTTTGGCATATCGACTCGGATGGCCATTGGCGAGCCGGCAATTTCGCCGCTCTTCCAAACGACCTTCAGGTCTCCAGCCTTCAAATCACCCTTTTCGATGAGCGTTGAATCAACCATCGTGTCGTAAGCAAATCCAACGTCGCATGTGCCGCGATTAACTGACAATGCTGATGCATCGTGACCGCCTGCAAATACCGTGCTTTCCTTCGTTGCATCAATACCTACCGACAACAAGCCAGCGTTTGGATAGAGATAGCCAGAAGTTGACGCAGGGTCAACGAAACAAATCTTTTTGCCCTTGAAATCAGCAAGCTTGGTCACATCAGCACGGCTCGACTTGGTGATTCCATAAGAAAAGTAGCCAGGCTTTGCGGTTGGTGAAGCTACTGCTGATCCAACTACGTCAATTTTTGCACCGCGTGCCTTCGCAAGCACATAGGAAAATGGACCGTAGAACGCAAGGTCAACACGTCCGGCAACTTGTGCCTCAATGATTCCTGCGTAGTCAGTTGCAGCGTAGAACTCAACTGGCATGCCAATTTCCTTCGACAATGCATCTACGAAGTTCTTGTACTTCAAGGTCATCGATGCTGCGTTTTCAGAAGGTACCGCACCAACGATGAACTTCTTCGGCCACTTTGACTTGTCAACATTCGTTGCCGCTGCTGAAGCTGCCTTCAACGAGGTGACCCAAATATATTTCTTGGACAATGGAAGGTATGTGCACTTTAAGGTTCCCTCTACTTTGTTGAGTTGACCCTTTGTGCATGCCTCACCATTCTTCACAACCGGTGAAGACTTAGCTTGAATTGTTGACACTCCCGCACCTACTGAAAACACGGTTGCGAGCGCAATGGCTGTTGTAACTTTACGAGCAAAACCTGCTCGCTTCTTCATGATGTTCATTTTAATCCTTTCGAGATTTTGTTTCGCGTTGAATAATTATTTAGAGAATTGATAGATGCCAACAGTTCCTGACAATTCGTAAGAAACGATGACCATTGCTTTACCAGTTGGACTGTCTTTTTCACTCACGATCAAGATTCCTTCAGGTGAAACATCGCCAGCAGCAGCAGTCTTCTTCGTGCTCTGCAACAAGTTTCCAGCAGGGTTTGAAGTGTTGATGTACGACTTGAAGATTGGGAGTGTCGGATCTGTTACGTCGTAGAGCATGAGGCCACCATCGCGCTCGAGACCAAGCACCATCCACATGCGACCATAAGCACGACCTACGGCTAAACCTTCTGGCTCCGGTCCCTTTGATGCACTACGCGCATCAACTGCGTTAATTGCTCCGGTCGTGGTGTTCCAGTCGGCGTTAAACGTTGCCGCACGTGCGGTTGACAGGTACTGCTCAATTGACGAACCCGAGTCGTACACCTGCTTCATTGGGAAGACACCTTCACTCTTTGATGCCTGCCATACCGAGAACGAACGTGCTCCGAAGCTATACGCGGTCGAGACGGTCGTTGCACCAGTTACTGGCGAACCTGCAACTGAACCTGGAGTAAACGGAGTCACCTTCAAACGACCAGCGACTGCATCGGACTTCAAGGTTGCATCTACTGATGATGTTGCGTTCATACCAAATCGAACGTCTTCTGCTTCAAGTGTTGTTGTGGACGTTCCGCCCATTAGGCAGGCGTATTCACGGGCATCACCTTCGTTGGCGGTGAACAAGTAAGTGGTTTCTCCACGAGTGATCTGAGCAATCGCATCTGGCTGGTACATGCCAAATACTGGAGCTGGTGCAATTTTTACTGCAGAGTCTTTATCGCTTGCATCAAGACCAACTGATGCGTAGCTCTTGAAGCCAAGACCATTGATTCCAACAACCGTTTTGGTTGTCAAGTCAATGGTTGCAATCGCATTATTTTCCTGCAGCGTCACGTAGGCATAGTCACTGTCGCTCGAGATGGTGATGTACTCAGGCTCGAGATCTTGTGCCACTGTCGCGTTTGGTCCAAACACACGAGCGCCGGCATAGATCAAGGCGTTCTTACGATCGTTAAACGCGCTGAAGTCAACAGTCGTAGCTTTCAGCTTTGGCGCAGAGAGATCAATGATTGACACCGAACCATTTGGATCGGTAGTTGTTGGCAAGACTCCATTGGTGAGGCAGTACGAAGTTGGTTCTGCTTCGTCAGCAGAAATGATGTACTGACCATTTGGTGAAAAATGTACTGAGTCAGGAAGTGAACCAACGACGATGCCGTTTGGAGCTGACGGGCTCAACTTGCCATCAACATCTGCAAGGAAGATTTTGCCAGGAGCCGCTTTGTCGGTGCTCACCTGAGTTGCGATCGCAACCAATCCATCTTTAGTCGCGACGCTCTGAATTCCAGTGACGCCCTTCTTCGCAAGATTAATTCGACCGAAAAGCACGGGCTTCTTTGGATCCTTAACACTCACGATGTCAATCTGATTTGTTGCACCGTTGGTTACAAATATTCGCTTGGACTTAGCGTCAAAAGCAGAAATTTCTGCTCCTCCCAATCCAGAACCACTTACCCAACGCCCTACCGAAACAAGTTCGGATGGGCCTGCTTCTGCAGAAACATTCTGTACTGGTAATGCAGTTGAGAAAAGGGTTGATATTGCTACTGATGTTGCCAGCATTGCTGTTAAGTGGATTTTTCGCATGGGAAGACGATAAACGGGATTGCTGAATTTCACTTCTCACATAGGTAACTTTGCGATAATTTCTAAATGAACATTGCGTAACCAATATTTCTAGGGAACATATTTCGCCAAACGTTGTGTTCGCTTTTTGTTTACATAAATAACTGCGTTCTGACATTTTCCTGTAATCACACTGGCTTACTGTGCGAAACATGACAGTTGCTCCAATGGACATTTCGCGAGAACAGCGAACCGAATTACTTGCTAGCGCCGACCCCGATTCAATTCAACAGCTTGCAGAGATAGCCCTAAGTTACCCATTTGTTTCAGAATCACTTGTGGTAACAAAGAAACCCGAAACAGGCCTAGTGATGATGCAGGTGCGTGAACCGGTGTGCAAAGAACGCTTCTACCTTGGAGAAATTGCAGCAACAAGAGCCGAAGTATTAGTCAACAACGAAAAAGGATGGGCCATTCGTCTTGGCACAAACAAAGCCACTGTATTGGGGGCTGCAATTTTGGATGCAATTTGCGAAATTGCACATGTTGATCTTTCGAAAATACAAAAGGATGTAGAGGCTCTTTGTATTGAGACTGCGCGAGTTGTATCAATTTCTGCAATTCACGAGTGGAACGAAATTTCGCCGACAATTGTGAACTTTGAAGAGCTGGACTGATATGAAATTCGTCAGCCTTTCTCCAGTTGATGCCAACGATGTGTTTCGCGCCATGTTGCAAACCCTTAGTCAGCCCGGAACCCTTGAGTCACTCACGCTTTCCTCCAAGTCACAGTGCCCAACGCAAGTTGCATTGTTACTTTCACTCATCGACGTTGAGACAAAGTTTTCTGTTGTTTCCTCAGTTCCTGAAGCTGACCAACAGCAGTGGACCGCGCTCATTCACGCCGCGTCTGGCGCACCCTCCGCGTCAGAGTCACAGTCTGAATGGGTGCTCTCATTTGGCGAACCAAGCATTGACATTCTGGAAAGCATCCCGCGCGGTACGCCCCACCGACCAGAAATGGGATGTCGACTCATTGTTTCATGCAGCGAAGTAAGAAGCACACCGCAATTTGAATCGTCTGAAGCCGAACAAAATCTCACCACCATTTCATTGCGTGGACCTGGAATTGAAACTGAAAATATTCTGCACGTCGCAGGGTTAAGTCAACGATTCTTTGAGGTACTTCACGACATAAATGGTTCTTTCCCAGCAGGAATAGATGTTTGGCTTTGCGACCAATTTGGAAATGTTTCAGCAATTAGTCGAAGCACAGAAGTGAATGTAGTAACGACAAGAATTGGAGTGAAGTAATGGGTTACGCGGCTGCACGCGGTGGTTTAGACGCAATTGAAGCGGCAGAGAATCTTGTTCGCAGAAAACGACTGAATGCAGATTGTGATTGGGTAACTCCTGATCAAATTGTTGGACGTTTTCGACTTGCGGTTGATCGCGTTATGGGCGAAGCCGGATTATGGGAAGAAGAACTTGCTGCGATCGCCATCCGCCAGGCCGAAGGCGACCTCATTGAAGCGGTGCATCTCCTTCGCTCTTACCGATCTACGCTTCCCCGCTTCGCCTACAGCGAAGTAACCGACGCAGACGAACTTCGTGTCATCAGGCGAATCGTGCCAGCCTTCCGAAATCCCCCTGGACCACAGTTGCTTGGGCGTACGAGCGACTACACAGGTCGTTTGCTTGAACTGAGTTCGGAGGTTGCGGGCCAGGAAGAAGCTCAACTCCTGGCTTCATTAGCGCTCACACAAGAACAACACCCTTCGCAACCATCGGGTGATCAGCAGCAACAGCAGCCTCGACGGCTGTTGGAAACGCTGCGCGAAATGGATCTCATGGTGGATCGCCGACGACTTGATGACCCAGAACCATTTGACATCACACGCACACCAGCACGTCCGCCAGCATCACGTTCTGCCCGACTTTCCTCCATGTCACGCGCCGAAACGGGAGCACTAGTGAATCAGTGGTACCGAAACATTCTTGGGCCAGATGGATATCTTCACGAAGTGACGCTCGGCGAAGTACGCCACGGCTATCTACCGCTGCGCATCGTTCATCCCATTACAGGAAACCCCGTTGCAATAGGCAATATTCGAGTTACTGAAGTTGAAGCAATCGAAGATCTGAACGGGATTGAAGAGGAACGCGATCGGTTCGACGTTGGCTACGGAATCTGTTTAGGACACAACGAGAAAAAAGCAATTGCCATGGCGAATCTCGATATTGCATGCCATCGCGACAATGGCAGATCCCAAATTGAACAATCGCTTCTTCTCACCACCGATGGTCTCGATTCATCTGGGTTTCTTGAACACCTAAAGCTTCCCCATTACGTCACATTTCGTTCAATGATGGATCGCAAGAATGCTGTTCGACAAGCACGAAAGAATGGTCAGTCAAAATGACCTCATTGCTCAACGACCTCATTGATAACAACGAAAGTGAACAATTTGGAATCTTGGATGAATATTCCAAGCGCGAAATTCGTCGTGCAGTTTTGACTGCAGTAGCAGTTCCTGGTTATCAAGTTCCGTTTGGATCGCGTGAAATGCCCGTTGCTCGAGGCTGGGGGTCAGGCGGATTGCAAATAACTCTTGCTGTAATTGGACACAACGACGTCATCAAAGTAATCGATCAAGGCGACGACCAGGGTGTGAACGCAGTGAACCTCCGTCGGCTCATTGTGCAGTCAACAAAAGTTTCCGAAACAACGACAGCTGCCAAATCGTCAATCGTACAAAGTCGACACCGAATTCCTGAAGATGGTCTCGATCAACGACATATTTTGGTTTTGCAGGTGCCCGTTCCAGAACCATTGCGCGGCGTAGAACGCGACATGCGCGAACTAGCCCGTATGCATGCAGAAGCCGACTACTCAAAGATGTGGGTCAGTTTGTACGAGGACAAGGTTCGCAATGGCGTCATCACACAAACAACTGGATATCCATGTTTAGTGAATGACCGATATGTGATTGCAACTACGCCAATTCCACGTTGGGACATTCCAAAACTTGATCACTCTCCATTCCTCACACTGTTTGGTGCCGGGCGTGAAAAACGGATTTACGCAGTTCCGCCATTTACGAAAGTTGAACCACTCACTTTTGAAGATGTGCCATTTGAAGTGGAAAAGACCGAGGGTGCTACCTGCTCGCAGTGTGGAAGTAATTCGTCATTCCTTGTTGAAATTCCAGGTGCGCAATCACGTTGGGTATGCAGTGACACCGACTGGTGTGAACGAAATTTGGAGGGAAACTTATGACGTCTGTTGTGTCACCTGAATGGGTATTAAAAGTAGAGCAGTTAGGAAAGATTTTTGGAAGTCTGTCTGAAAACGGACTTGCATTAACCGGACCAGATATCGGATCGTCAAAAGACCCAGTTACCGGAGCCATCGTCGCAGCGTGGGACGTGTCGTTTGAAGTTGCTGCCGGTGAAGCACTTGGAGTTGTTGGTGAATCTGGCTCTGGGAAATCAACAGTGATGCGCTGTATCGCTGGCGATCAATCTTCCAGTGCAGGATCGGTGCAGATTCGCACATCACCAAACGAGCAGATTGACGTGCTTTCGCTTACGCCGTCTGAACGTCGACAACTTCGTATCGACAAAATTGCAGTCGTCTATCAAGATCCGGCAGAAGGCCTTGACCTCAATGTGACAGCAGGTGGAAACATCGCTTCACCACTCACCGCGGCTGGCTGGAGAAACTTTTCGTCCATCCGCAGTCGCGCAAGTGAACTACTGCTCCGCACCGAAGTGCCGCTTAATCGAATGGATGACGTAGTGAAGTCATTTTCTGGCGGCATGAAGCAACGCGTGCAGTTGGCAAAAGCCCTTGCAAACCGCCCGCCAATCGTGCTTCTCGACGAACCCACAACGGGACTTGATGCGAGTGTTGCTGCTGGCGTGTTGGACCTGATCCGCGGCTTGTTAGAGGAGTTTGGCCTGGCTGCCGTGGTTGTTTCACACGACTTCTCGGTCATTGAAATGCTGACTAACCGCTGCATCGTCATGAACCATGGTCGCGTCGTAGAAAGCGCACTCACCGATCAGCTCCTTGAAGACCCTCACCACCCATACAGCCAAAAACTTGTATCGGCGGCACGAGCATGAGCCACACAATTAACAATGCCGAACATGTGGTCCTTGATGTTCGCAATTTACGAAAACATTTTGTACTTCACACCATAGATTCGAGAATTGTCGAAGCACTGAATGGAGTCTCACTTAAAGTTTCTGCAGGCGAACACGTCGCTCTTGCAGGAACGAGCGGTGCAGGAAAGTCGTCACTGCTTAAGTCGATTTACCGAACTTATAAGCCAACGAGTGGAGAAGTATTTTTGAAGCTCGACGATGACTCGTTCGTCGACCTCATCTCACTTACCGATTCAGAATTGGCCACATTACGCGGAACCCAAATTGGGTATGTCTCACAATTCCTCCGCGCTCAACCTCGGCGATCCACATTTGAAATTGTTACCAAAGCTGGAATTCAACGCGGAATGGATTCCGATACAGCAAAACAAGCCGCCGCCTATTCGCTACAGAGACTGAATTTGGATGAGGCCTTATGGGACGTGAGTGCATCCATGTTGTCGGGCGGAGAAAAGCAGCGAGTGAATCTTGCTGCTGGAACTATTTCTCCACCTCGCCTACTTCTGCTCGATGAACCAGTTTCAGCACTTGACCCTGTGAACCGAGAGTCTGCTCTTGAATTGATCGGCACATTAACCGACCAAGGAGTTGCCGTACTCGCGGTATTTCACGATATTGACGCCATGGAGAGGCTCGCTTCCAGAGTGATCGTGCTTCGCAATGGTGTCGTTGATTATGAAGGTAGCCCAAAGGAAACATTGGAACGCTTAGAAGGAGTGGCACGATGAGCAGCACAGCATTTTCGATTACCAATGTGATTGCAGTTCTTCCGAATGCGTTGCTTGATGACGCAACGATCACCATTGAAAATGGCGTCATCGTCGACATTTCCGAACGAGGAGAAGCTGCGCAAGATTCGCTCAATGGCGGCGGTTCAATTTGTATTCCCGGAATCATTGATACACACAGCGATGGTTACGAACAAGAACTACGCCCACGACCAAATGCATATTTGCCGAGCAATTTCGCTCTTCGATCATTTGAAAGCCGCGTGCGCGCTGCGGGTATTACCACCATGTTTCATGGCATCGGCTTTGAAAATGATGCCAAATGGGGACGAACCGTGGAGATGGCAAACGAACTGTGCAACACCATCATTGACTATGCAGACAGCCTTACCGCACTTATCGACCATCACATTTTGTACAGGCTTGACGCCCGCGACCCCGACGGATATCCAGCCCTGATAGCCCGATTCTCGCAGGCTCGAAACACTGAACTTTCACGAGTTCCACTCATCTCATTCGAAGACCACACTCCAGGGCAAGGTCAGTACACAGACCGCACTGCACTTGAGCGTTACATCATCGGCAATCGCAAAGTTTCCGAGGACGAAGCACGTCGAATTGTTGATGAAACTATTCGCGAACGCGATGCCTTACTGGGAAACCGTGAGAAGGCATTGCCTTGGCTTACGGAGCATGCATCGCTCGGCACAATTCGATTGATGGCACATGATCCAGCAACTGGAGCAGACGTTCGTGAGGCTGTTGAGTGGTCAGCGTCAATAGCTGAGTTCCCAACCACCATTGAGGCCGCACGACTCGCTAGAGAGTCTGGACTTCGAACCGTATGTGGCGGACCAAATGTGTTGCGAGGTCAGAGCCACAGTGGAAACGTCAGTGCGCAGGAACTCATTGCGCAGGGACTGTGCGATGGTTTGGCTTCCGACTATTTACCAACTTCACTGCTCGGCTCCGTTGCTGCTCTCGTAGAACGAAAAGTGTGTTCTCTTCCAGAAGCAATTCGACTCGTCACATCGGGTCCCGCCAAAACAGTTGGCTTGGAAGATCGCGGCGAAATCCGTGTTGGAATGCGCGCAGACTTGGCTTTGATCCGATTCCACGGAAACCTGCCTGCAGTTCTTGGCGTACTCACAGGAGATTCCGAAAACGCAGAGCGACTCAGCCTTATTGGTGCATCATCATGAAGTTTGCATCAGGTATTCACCCTGTACTTGCAGAAAGTGCAGAGACGGCGCTTGTTGCATACCAACATGCCATGGCAACTTTCACGCGAGAAGAACGACTGACGCTCGTCGGTATTGGTGGAGATGGAACGCCAACATACTTTCTTGACGAATTTGTAGAACGACCCGTCCTTGATGTGTTTGAGCGACACAACGTAAACGTGTTGTCGGAAGAAATCGGTTGGATTGATCGTGGATCTTCAGAAACGATCGTTGTCGACCCACTTGATGGAACAGCGAATGCTGCCGCCGGAGTTCCCTTGGCGTGTTTCTCCGCTGCCCGAGTTGTGGACGGAATTGCTGTAGAGGGTCTTGCAGTTTGGCTTGACGGAGATCGCTACTGGTGGTCAACTTCAGATTCGCCGATTCGCAACACCACTACTGGACGCACGTCATTAGATGGAGCAGCAGTTTCAATGCTTCGACCAAGAACCGAAACCTTTGACGCATGGACACGGGTAGCGAAACGAATTGATCGTGTTCGGGTACTCGGTTCGAGCGTCCTAGAAGGATGCCTTGTCGCTGACGGAGCAATTGATGCATTCTGTGATGCGGGTGGAGACATACATCGCATTGTTGATCTAGCAGCATTGGACATCATCATTCGTGCTGCAGGTGGCGTAGTTGTTGATTTACATGGTCGCGAGTTGACATATACCCCAGACCTGTCATTGCGTTGGAGCGGAATTGTTGCTGCAACTCCTCAGTTAGCCAATGAGTTGCGAATGGAATTACTACGCTCGTAGAAGTGCGTTCCACACTTCATCCAGTTGCATTTTCTACCGAACTTGGAACCTCGCCGTTGTCGGTGCGGCTGCTTGGCGAACCACTGGTTATTTGGCGCGACAGTGCTGGAACCGCCCATGCAACCAGTGACGTTTGTGTGCACCGAGGCACTGCGCTCAGCGGCGGATGCGTAAAGGGCGACACCATCATGTGCCCGTATCACGGTTGGCAATTTGACGAAACCGGAAAATGCACACACATTCCGCAATTGGAAGACCCAACAAAGGTTCCATCCAAAGCAAAGATTGCAGCACACCATTGCGTCGAGCAATACAACATGATTTGGGTGTCGCTCGATGTGCCACGCCGCCCACTTCCATCAATTGAAGAGTTTGGCGCAAGTGATTGGGTGTGGGTGAATTGTGGACCATACGACTGGAATTCGCATTCTTCACGTCAGCTAGAAAACTTCACCGACTTCGGACACTTCCCTTGGGTGCACCCCGGCTTGCTTGGCGACATCAATCGTCCTGTTGTACCCGACTACGAAGTTCGCACCGAAGGACACGTGGTGAAGTACGACATCATGCGTCCTGAAGCACCCAATACCGATGACTTCCCCGTGTTTGCCAACGCATCAACTGAAGCGCCTATGCGTACGTCGCATTATGAGATTCACACTCCTTTTACCCTGCTGCTGCATCTTGGCTGGGGCGGCAAAGAAGGCATGGTCTACTACTTCGTATCGCAACCAATTGACGAGGAACACTCGCGCGGCTTCCTCATGATCGGTCGCAACTACAACTACGAACAACCTGCCTCAGTGCTGCAAGATTTCGAAGACGTCATTTTCAATCAAGACAAAACCATTGTCGAATCGCAGAAACCGAAAAAAGTTCCGTACGACATCACCAAAGAA
>JBAXBR010000024.1:0-20648 GCA_037141855.1 Actinomycetota bacterium
TTGGCGAACTCGGAGACAAAATTGTTGACATTGGCCACGAATTTGGAACGGTGACCGGACGCCGCCGCCGTCCTGGCTGGCTCGATTTGGTCATGCTTCGCCATGCTGTGCGAATTAATTCGCTCACGGAAATTGCGCTCACGAAATTGGATGTCTTAGACACTTTCGACGAAGTACGCGTGTGCATTGGTTATTCGCTTAACGGACAACCGCTCGACGGTTACCCCGATGACAGCGAATTGTTAGGCGAGATAACGCCTACATACGTGGACTTGCCAGGCTGGAAGCAAGAAATCCGTGCATGTCGTACCTATGAGCAACTCCCTGTTCGCGCACGAGCCGTTGTTGAACTTGTTGAAAAATATGTGGGAGTACCAGTGAGCATTATTGGTGTCGGGCCAGAACGTGATTCATGTGTGGTGCGTGCATGATCGATCGATATTCACTTCCAGAAATAGCCGAGATCTTTTCTGATCGCTCTAAGTTCGCGCGATATTTGGAAATTGAGTTACTTGCCACTGAAGCGCAAGCAAAACTTGGGGTAATTCCACAACCTGATGCACAGACATGTCGCGCTAAAGCACCACTCGTTGATGACACATTTGTTCGCAACGTTGCCGAACGTGAACTGGTAACAGACCACGACGTGGCTGCTTTTGTTGACGTGGTGCAAGCAGCTATCGGTATGCCAGCAGGAGCGTGGATCCATCACGGACTGACAAGCACCGATGTTGTTGACACAGCTTGGTGTTGGATGTTGAAAGATGGTGCAGAACTCATACTTGGCGCAATGAATGAACTCATCGCAAAACTGCAGGAGTTGGCGCAAACTCATCGAGACACCGTGATGATTGGTCGAACGCACGGCATTCATGCCGAACCAACAACCTTTGGCGCAAAGGTTGCGCTCTGGGCATTGCAGGTAGATCGCGATAGGTCGCGCATGCGCGCTGCGCGTGAAGCAATTGCCGTCTGCAAGTTGTCTGGTGCGGTTGGAACATATTCAAATATCAGCCCCGACGTAGAAGCACATGTGGCCAAAGCTCTTGGTCTTGTTGCTGTTCCTGCAACACAGGTGGTTGCGCGCGATCGCCACGCAGAGTTCTTGTGGGCATGCGCATCGCTCGGGACAACCATCGAAGCAATCGCAGTTGAGCTACGACACCTACAACGAACCGAAGTCAGTGAAGTTCGTGAAGGTTTCAAAGCTGGACAAAAAGGCAGTTCGGCAATGCCACACAAGCGCAATCCGATTTCTGCAGAAACGCTTACGGGCCTCTCGCGCGTACTCCGTTCAAACTTGCAAACTGGTCTCCAAAATGTTGCCTTGTGGCATGAGCGAGATATTTCGCATTCTTCGGCAGAACGCATTGTGTTACCTGATTCAGCAATGCTTGCGTATTACGTGACAAAGCGACTGACCAAGGTGCTTGCAAACCTCGAGGTAGATACTCAACGCATGTTGGACAATCTGTCGAGCAGTTTTGGTGTGGTGTTTTCTCAACCAGTTCTTCTTGCACTCGTTGATTCGGGTCTGACGCGCGATGACGCTTATCGAATCGTGCAAGAAGACGCCGCATCTGCATGGAGCCAACGTCAGCAATTGCGCACGGTGTTAGAAAATGACGCGCGGGTAAAACTGTCGAGTAAACAACTTGACGATGCATTTGACTTGCGCCGATCACTGGCACACACCAGCAAGACACTTGACGCAGCTGCACGAATTGCACATTCATAATGAGTGATCTTCCACGTTTAGACCCACAGCGAGAAGCATTGCGTGAGCATGTGCTTACTCATTCGCTGAAAAAGGGAAACTTCACGTTGAAGTCGGGTCGTGCAAGTTCGTGGTTTCTTGATACAAAACAAACTGCATGTAGACCAGACGGAATTTTGCTTGTTGCTGCTGTTGTGTTTGAAATTCTTCCAGCAGACATTGATGCAATAGGTGGACTCACTATGGGTGCTGACCCTGTTGCTTATGGCGTTGCTGCTGTTGGTGCAACACGAGGAAGAAACCTGCGCAGCTTTAGTGTGCGTAAGGAATCAAAAGATCATGGAGTAACTGGACGTATTGCTGGTGCATTACAACCCGGTGATCGTGTAGCAATTGTGGAAGACACGGTGACACGTGGAACATCAATTTTTGAAGCGGTAGAAGCGATTCGCGAGTTTGGAGCAATTCCTGCGTTTATTTCTGTAATCGTCGATCGCGGTGGAACATGTGCCGAGATGGCACATAACGCTGGTGTATCGTATGTTCCGATGTTGACCGCCCCCGACCTTGGATTTGAGTTTGGATCATGAAAAAAATACTTATTGGTATGTCAGTAACCGTTGCGCTTCTTGCCGGATGTTCGTCATCATCATCGGACACCACCGTTGCAAATGAAACGACAGATACAGCAGTGGCCGCAGGAAACGTTGTTGAAATTAGCTTGATTGTTGGCGAAAACACTGGCCCAGACATGATGCAGACCGTGCCACTCGGTTCATCTGTGCGAATTACCTTCATTAATCCAAATGGTCCAGATGAAATTCATGTTCACGGGTACGACCTAACAACAGGTGAAATGGCACAGGGTCAAGAATCAGTGATCGAATTTGTCGCATCGAATGCAGGAACGTTCGATATTGAAAGCCACGTCTCGGAAGAGGTTGTGTTTGTTTTGACAGTTGAGTAATTTCAACAATCATTTGCAGTGAACCTTGAACAGTTATTTGATCTAGCCCCGCATGGGCCAGATGTATTCGTTGGCGAAGGCCACGAATACCCATGGGGAGGACTATTCGGTGGGCACATTGTGGCGCAAGCGCTTCGTGCAGCTGCATACACGGTCAGTCCTGAGTTACTGCCGCATTCGTTGCGCGCATATTTCATTCGCCGCGGCGACAACACTCAACCCGTTCGCTACGAGGTGGACCGAATTCGTGACGGCAAGAGTTTTACAACGCGTCGTGTTGTAGCCCGTCAACAAGACGGCGCGATCTTGAATCTTGAAGCATCGTTTCAAGTGCAAGAAGATTCACTTAATGAACAAATGGTGTTTTTGCAACCCGACCTTCTACTTCCAGATGACATTGAAGAATCTTCGTGGAGCACATTTTTAGAACGGCGCACAATTCCTTCAACCGCAGTGCTCGGGGTGAACAGACAGGGCACTGGTCATGTTGCTGCGTGGTTACGCGCAAAAGAATTGCCACTTGGAAATGAATTATTGAATCGCTGCGCAATTGCGTACTTGTCTGACGACTTGCCAAATGAAAGCGTGATTGAAGGCATTCCTGAAATTACGCGCGCAAGCAATGAAGGCCGAAGGTTTAGCGCAAGCCTGGATCACACGGTGTGGTTTCATCGGCCATCGATTGCGTCACAGTGGCATCTGTATGAAATGAGTTGTGTGAACTTCAATGGTGCACGTGGACTCACATCTGGTTATGTATTTGCGCAAGACGGCACACACATTGCAACCGTTGCGCAAGAGACACTCGTGCGCATACGCCCTGAATAACTGCTCTTCCAACTAAACAAACTCTTGTGGTCGGGACCGGCGTCGATCCGGTGACCCTGCGCTTTTCAGGCGCATGCTCTGCCTACTGAGCTACCCGACCTTGAGAAGTGCAAGCACTACTCAGCGGTCCCGACGGGACTCGAACCCGCGACCTCCGCCTTGACAGGGCGGCGTGAACTCCAACTTCACCACGGGACCAATGTTGTGAAGTGTTCGTTATGAACGCTTCACGATTGATCGTGTTTATGTACGTATTACTTTTGCACCCCCAACGGGATTCGAACCCGTGCCGCCACCTTGAAAGGGTGGTGTCCTAGGCCACTAGACGATGGGGGCATGGACGAATATTTAGTTGGAAGAGCCTTAGAAATCTACCAGTGACTGTGCGAATTCCCCCCGCTAATTGAATTCGGTTTGGGCGGTCACGATCCAGTCCAAAAGCCAACCCAGATATGAGTACAGCTGATATTGGCCGTATGCAGGGTCACCTTCCTCCAGGTGTGCATCGAACTCGTCCTCATCAACATCGAGCAGGGTGCCAAGGACAAGCCGCAGACTATTAATGGAACGCATCAGTGCATCAAGTTCATCAGCGGTGAGCTCAACCTTTCCGGCAGTTGCTTCTCGCTCGAGCAGTGAGGTAGCGAGAGAGAGCGATGAAAGACGTGACGATAAAAGCTCATCGCGCATTAGTCGCTGGTATTCCTGTTCGTGCTGCTCATCTTGGTGATATGCGGCTGGGAATAATCGACGAGCGATGTCGCTTGATGAATCATTCATCAACACATCTCGTAATTGGTCGAGAAGAGTATGCAGTGTCTTTCGATCATCGGAGTCAATATTTAACGAATAGGAAGTTGCATCAATTCGCGTCACCGGGCCTTTGTTTCGGCGAGCCACGACTAGGAGTCCTCGCGCTGCATTGTTGCCCATAAGCCATGTTCGTGGAGTCTGTACACATCAAATTCTGTGCGTTCTCGTGTACCGGAGGAAACTACAGCTCGCCCTTTGTTGTGCACATCGAGCATTAACTCCGTTGCTTTTTCAAGGCTGTAGCCAAAGAGCTTTTGTAAGACCAAAGTCACATACGACATCAGATTGATCGGGTCGTTCCATACAAGCACAATCCAGGGTCGGTCGGTGTCTGGGGCAATGTCAGTGCCTGGATCAACAACTTCAATTGGCCGCACATCAGTATTCGACAAACGGGGTAGAGCCACACCGTCATTCTGCCGTGAATCACGGTGCGTTCTGCTTCTATGCGGCAATGCTCCGATTGGTAGCCACTGTTTAAGCGCCGTAGCCTGAGCCTGTGGCTCTCGACGTTCGACCAGTAATTCCATCACGGTTTTTTGGTCATAAGTCCCGCGGCGCCGCACCCTCATCTCGGATTGGCGCTTACATCGCATTGATGAAACTGCGGGTGGTCGAGTTGCTCTTGGTCACTACGGTGCCAACGATGGTGCTCGCACAACATGGCTGGCCGTCAGTTCGATTAATTGCAATCACACTCATCGGTGGAACTCTTGCAGCAGGTGGTGCGAATGCAATCAATATGTATATCGATCGCGACATTGACAAGTTGATGGTGCGCACGCAAAATCGCCCACTGGTAACCGGTGCGTTGACCCCACGAGCAGCAATGATTTTTGCAGTTGCACTGGAAATTGTGGCATTTTGCGTGTTGTGGGCCGGAGCGAATTTACTTGCAGCGGTATTGGCTGTGACCGCAACCTTGTTTTACGTGTTTGTCTATTCGTTGTGGCTTAAGCGAACAAGTAAACAAAACATTGTGATCGGTGGTGCTGCGGGTGCAATGCCGGTGCTGGTGGGCTGGGCTGCAGTGACGGACTCGCTTGGTTGGGCGCCAGTCGTATTGTTTGTGGTGATTTTTTTGTGGACTCCTCCACACTTTTGGGCACTTGCGATTCGACACGCAGACGACTACAAAGCGGCGGGAGTGCCAATGATGCCGGTGGTGGTCTCGTTGGAGCGAACGGTTCGATCCATGACGATCTACGCGGTGCTACTCACCATCTCGACACTTGTCCTCATTCCTGTGGCTGATCTTGGTTGGATTTACGGAGTTACAGCCTTGGTATTTGGCGTGGCTTTTGTCATTGGGGCGGCACAGCTAGGTAAAGATCCCTCTGAGAAGCGATCAATGCGACTGTTTACCTTCTCCATTACTTACGTCACGGCAATTTTCGTTGCGCTGACCGTTGATGTTCTCCTGCATTAGGAACAATTGCACAAAGCAGGGAAGTCGGGCTCGCGCCCCTGCCATTGTTAGTGTCTAGTTCGTTATGACCACGGTCAATCTGCCATCCACGCTGGGTGCCGAGGCCACTGCCGGCTCAGGATTCCTGAGTTCGGTAGGTGCTTGGCTCACCACCACCGATCACAAGCGAATCGGTCGCCTCTTCATTGGTACTGCCGCACTCTGGCTTCTTGCATTAGTAGGTGTTGGGTTAGTGCTGGGATTCGAGCGAATCGACAGTAAGACACTGACGTTCAATGAGGGCATGTTGACGCAGTTGTTTGCTGCGTCGAAGACACTTGCATCGTTTGGCGTCATGGTTCCGTTGATGCTTGGACTGTCACTTGCTGTTGCACCAACGCAAGTCGGTTCACGTTCGGTCATGTTTGCTCGCAATGCCATGTTGGGCTTCTCTCTTTGGGCAATCGGAAGCGCATTAGTGGTCGGCGCACTTATCGCTAACGGAGGGCCTGGTGGCGGAAACGCACAGATGGTTGACCTATATCTCTTGGGTCTTGCATTGGTCATCATTGGTCTTATTGCATCTGCCGTCAGCGTTGTTGCAACCGTATTAAGCGCACGATCTGCCGGAACAGATCTTGCAGATGTTCCGTCCTTTTCATGGGCTGCGTTAATTGGGTCATCGAGCTTGGTGCTTACTCTTCCAGTAACACTCGGAACGTTGATTTATGCAGCGGTTGATCACCATTACACACGTATTGCATTTGATGGAAACATGGGTCTTGGTAAGTGGCTCGGTTGGTCAATGTCACAGCCTCAAACATTTCTGTACATCATTCCTGCAATCGGAATTCTCGCCGAGCTTGCGCCTGCAGTTGCGCGCAGAGCACAGCCACTGCGTGGTGGCGTGTTCGTTGGAGTTGGACTTGTTTCGGTTGCGCTTCTCGGTTCGGTAACACAAAATGTGCATGGTCTCGCATGGACTGGGACTCTGTCTGACAAAGCGAAGAGCTTTGTACCGTACGCACTTTTTAACTTGCTACCAATTCTTGGAGTTGTAGTAGTGCTCGGACTTGCATTGCTCGCCTTGAAATCTGATTCCATCAAAATGATTGCACCGTTCGTTCCAGCTTTTCTTGGTGGCGGAATGATTCTTACTGCGATGCTCGGAAATGCTGTGCAATTGGTATCAAGCGCCAACCTTGCGGGAACAGTGTTCGAAGAAGCAGTGCTCGTGTACATCAGCTATGGAACAGTGCTCGTTGCATGGGGGGCCATTGCATATTGGGGACCATCGTTGTGGGGTCGCATGTTGCCTACAAAGGCCGTTGTTGGTGTCGGTGCACTCGGGTTTATTGGCACCGTTTTTGCTGCGCTTCCAATGTTCATTGCGGGCTTTGCTGATCAAAAAGCTGATTCCGTAAAAGATTTTGATTATTCAGGTCCAGTGAAGTTGTGGAATTTAGTTTCCACATTGGGTCATGGAATTTTCACGGCATGTGTAATTGCTGGAATTGTTGTTGCAATAAAGAGTTTCACAACGGGTGAGCCTGTTGTAGGAAATCCTTGGGTTGATGGAGGCGCTCAATGACCAGTGCAAATGATCTCGTTTTGCCAGCAGGTCCAGTAGCCGCAGCCCGTCATCCGTTGTTCATAGCGACAGGTTCGATTGCTGCTGCTGGCACCATGTTGATGTTTGGCATGTTGGCCGTGTGGTTTAAGTTCCGAGATGCATCTGAGTTGCGTCCAGGATCAGGTGGCAAGTTGATTCACGACTGGCTTCCTGCAGATCTCAAAATTCCAGAAGTTGCAACAAACACTCTTGCGGTAACCATGGTGATAGCGGCAATTATGGGTCAGTGGGCGGTCTACTCGGCAGCACGCAAAGACTCTCAGCACACTCAGCTCGCACTATTTATTACTGGCCTAGTTGGTATTGCGGCAATCAACGCGCAAGTAGCCATTTATAAGCAGATGGGTGCAGTGCTCGCCGACGGCGCATACCAAACCATGTTTTATGCCATCACCGGAACGATGCTGGTGTTGATTTGTTCTGGTGTTGCTTTTTCATTTGTTGCTGCATTCCGCGTGTTGGGTGGTCGAGTTGCTGATCGCGCAGTAACCACTGCACACGCCTTGTATTGGTACTTCCTCACTGCAACGTTTGTCGCGTTGTGGTTCGTCGTGTATGTGCAGAAATAGGTAGCGCAATGTTTTCAACTGGATCTAAATACTTCTTCGGAGTCAGCTTCCTTGGGGCTATTTCGTTTGCCATCTATATGTTCTTGATTGGTGAGTCCGCAATCGGTGCAACCGCATTATTCGGACTCGTTGCGGCCTCTGGTTTGTTGACCGCATTATTGCTGTCAACCCGCGATGGAGCAAAGGACGAGGATGGAGTTGCAGCCACAACGGCTGCACCTACTGGATCTATTTGGCCTCTCATTGCTGCAGTTGGAACAACGTTGGTTCTCGTTGGAACAATCACTACGCCTGTGGTGACACTGTTTGGAATCGTTGCATTACTTGCGGCGCTTATCGAATGGACAGTGCTCAGCTGGTCGGAGCGTGCATCAAGCGATGTTGCTTACAACACTGCGTTGCGTAAGCGCCTACTTAATCCAATTGAATTTCCGGTACTTGCTGCGGTGGGTTTGGGTGTCGTCATTTTTTCATTCTCTCGAGTAACACTTGCCGTAAATAAAAGTGTTGGTGCAACAGCATTTATTCTGCTCGGCGCTCTTGTGCTTGCAGCAGGCGTGTTGTTTTCAATTCGTCCCAACCTAAAACGCGGTCTGGTTATTGGAATTTGCGTTGTTGGAGCAGTAGGAATTGTTGCAGCAGGAATTACCGGCATGGGACTCGGCGTTCGTGAAGAGCTAGTGCTGGCAAAAGAAGAGGGTCACTATGTCCATCAACAGTGTGGTGCTGAAAAATCAGAGTTTTTTGATAAGCGCCCACTGGGTGGAGTTTCGGCAACAGCAAGCGTAGATACACACATTGATTTGATTGATGGAAAACTTGTTGCAATGGTGCAGGGAGTGACAAAAGGTCAAAACACCATCACCATTTCACGTTCAAACCCAACCAACATTGTGTTCCGCAATAACAGCAATGGTGAGTATCGCCTGGTTGCAAGTTTGGGAAGCAAAATGGTCACCGCAGGTGTGAGCGAAGACGTGGTGCAATGCACGCAGCTCATTCCTCAGGGTTCAGAGCAGTTGCTTACCCTGAAGGTTCCCAAGCCATCGGTAGCGGGCAAGCCCTACACATTGACTGTTCCTGGACTTACCGGACAAAGCATTGAGGTGATTGTGCCGTGAGACACCAAAACACAACTGAACGCACTGCAACAGGGATCAATAGGCTGGCCGGTATGCCTCGCCGAGTTATTGGAGCAGTTGCTGGTCTTGCAACAACCATGTTTCTTGCAAGCTGTGCAACAAATGCGCCACAAGACACGTGGAAGCCAAAGGGGCCAAACGCGCAAAAAATCGACAATCTGCAAAAGCCCGTATTTGCTGTCGCAGGAATCATTGGAGTCATCGTCACCGTTGTGGTGATTACCGCTGTCATTAAATTCCGTGACAAGGGCCAACCGATGCCTCGTCAATCACACGGCAATCCAGCGCTTGAAATTACCCTCACCATTATTCCAGCGCTCATTTTGACCATCGTCGGTGTGTTCACGGTACGCACGGTGTTTGATCTTGCCAAGACCAGTGACACCGAAATGATTATTAACGTCACTGGCCAGCAGTGGTGGTGGGAATACGACTATCCAGTTCAAAATGAATTTGGTATCACTCAACCAATCATTACTTCGGGTCAATTAGTAATCCCTGCTGGGACCAAAGTGCTCTTGCGTGAAACCAGCCGCGACGTCATTCACTCGTATTGGATTCCTGCATTAAACGGGAAACGTGATGCTGTTCCTGGTCGCGTTCAACTCAATCGAATAGAGGCAGACAAGCCCGGAATTTACGCCGGGCAATGCACCGAGTTTTGTGGGCTGTCGCACGCCAACATGCGTATGGAAGCTGTTGCGTTAAGCAAAGCAGACTTCGCGAAGTGGGTGGCCAATCAATTGAAGACCTATACGCCGCCTGCAGAAAACACTCTCGCCAAAGAAGGCGAAGCAGTGTTTATGAATCAGTGCACGCGATGCCACCAAGTGAACGGCATGAAGCGCGCCGATGGAACGCCGGTTATTGCAGCACCTGACGAAAACCTTGTTTCTGGTGCCGCACCAAACCTCTCCCACCTCATGAGCCGCAATACCTTTGCTGGTGCAACATTTGATCTACTCAATACGACATGTCGTAAAGATGTCTGGGGCGCCGACTCCGAATCATTTGGAGCAAAGTATTTGAGCGGTGTGAGTGAGAGTTGTTTGAATCAAACTGACCTTCGTGGATGGTTGCGAAATGCACCGGGCATGAAGCCGATGTACTCAAATCCTGCCTTGCTAGCAAGCACAGGTGGCAAGTATCGCGGAATGCCAAACCTAGGACTCACTGAATCCGACATTGAAAAACTTGTCGCCTATCTGTTGACGCTGAAGTAATTAGGGAGAATCATGACCATCATCGAGCGTCCTCACTCAACGAACGAAAATTCTGCAGTTGCTACACCGAGTTCATCACTCGGCGCCTTTAAGCGTCCGATAGCAACAACGGGTTGGAAGTCCTGGTTGTTCACTGTTGATCACAAAAAGCTTGGCATCATGTACACGGCTACAGCGATGTTCTTCTTCATTGTCGGTGGATGCGAAGCAGTGCTTATTCGTATGCAGTTGGCTGCACCAAACGGCAAAGTGTTGAACGCAGATTTGTACAACCAAATGTTCACGATGCACGCCACCACAATGGTGTTCTTGTTCGTCATGCCAATGGCGGCTGGTCTTGCGAACTATTTCATACCGTTACAAATTGGTGCACGTGACGTTGCCTTTCCCCGGATTAATGCCTTCAGTTTCTGGGCACTGCTCTTCGGTGGAATTTTCCTCAACTTGTCATGGTTCCTTGGTGGAGCAGCCGATGGTGGTTGGTTCATGTACGCACCAAACTCTGGCCCAATCTTTTCTCCAAGCCACGGAATCGATTTCTGGATTCTCGGACTTCAGCTTGCTGGTATTGCATCTCTTGCTGGTGCGGTAAACCTGATTACAACGGTGCTCAACATGCGTGCACCTGGAATGAAACTCATGCGCATGCCGATCTTCACCTGGATGCAATTAGTGGTGCAGTTTCTGCTGTTGTTTGCAGTTCCGGTAATCACCGTTGCATTGTTTTTGTTGTCGTTCCAGCGTAACTTTGGTGCGACATTCTTTGATGTTTCTGCAGGAGCCGACCCATTGTTGTGGCAGCACCTCTTCTGGATCTTCGGTCACCCAGAGGTCTACATCTTGATTCTTCCAAGTTTTGGAATAATTTCTGAGGTACTTCCGGTGTTCTCTCGCAAGCCGTTGTTTGGCTATCCGTTTGTTGTGTTCTCGGGTGCCGCGATTGGTTTCGTGGGATGGGGAGTATGGGCTCACCATATGTTCGCCTCCGGACTCGGACCAGTGTCGGTTGCAGTGTTCTCGATTTCAACCATGGCGATTGCTGTCCCAACAGGCGTAAAAATCGTCAACTGGACAATGACTATTTGGGGCGGAAAGCTTGAGTTCACCACCGCAATGAAGTTTGCAGTCGGACTCATCGTGCTATTCACGATTGGCGGATTGTCCGGAGTGACGCACTCGGTTGCTCCATCAGACACACAGCAGACCGATACGTACTACATCGTTGCGCACTTCCATTACGTGCTGTTCGGTGGTGCGGTATTCGGCTTGTTCTCTGGCTTCTACTACTGGTGGCCGAAAGTATTCGGCAAGTTATTGAACGAAAAGCTTGGCACGTGGAACTTCTGGCTGATGGTGATTGGTATGAACATGACGTTCGGCCCTATGCACATTCTCGGATTGCAGGGTCAGCCACGTCGTATGTACCAGTGGACAGAAGCTCGTGCGGGTGAAGGGTTTTTCAATCTTGGTTTCTGGAACCGTGTTGCTTCCGTTGGATCGCTCGTATTATCAACTGGCATTTTGTTGTTCCTCATCAACGTGGTGATCACCACCCGCAAGGGCAAGATTGCTCCGCTTGATCCGTGGGATGCACGCAGTTTGGAGTGGATGACGTCAAATCCTCCGAAGGAACACAACTTCGACAGCATTCCGACCATCACACATCTTGATGAGTTTTTTCACCGCAAGTATCAAGAAGATGCAAATGGCCAGATGGTGAAAGTGAAGACCGCTGAAGAGGTATTGAAAGAACTCGAAGACAATGCTGATGCGCACATTCATATGCCGTCACCGTCGTACTGGCCAATCGTTCTTGCTTCTGGTCTGCCGGTCATTGCTTACGGCGTGATCTTTGCTATTCCAATCGCAATTTTCGGTGGCGTGATTGTGTTATTCGGTGCATTTGGTTGGGCAATTGAACCAAGTACTGCGCCTGATGGCGATTTTGATCCACCAGCAACAACAAAGGATGTGGTTCACGTTGGTTGAGCATGCAGTAATGACAGAGAGTGGCCATGAAACAGAACATGGCGCGCATAACACCGCAACAGGCTTGTCCAATGTCAAGTTGGGAATGTGGTTGTTCCTTGGTTCAGAGTGCTTGCTGTTTGGTGGGCTTATCTCCACCTACATGCTGTATCGCGGCCGTGTAGGTGCGGGCCCTCGTCCTTCACAGGTATTTGATATTCCATTTACTTCGGTGAGCAGTTTCGTTCTGCTGATGAGTTCACTCACCATGGTGCTTGCCGTATCGGCAGCGCACAAGGGCGATGATCGCAATACGTACTTGTGGGTAACAGTGACCGCTCTTCTTGGAGCAACCTTTGTTGGCGGTCAGGTATACGAATTCACTGCGTTTTACCACGAAGGAATGGGATTCACCACAAGCCTGTTCTCGTCGAGCTTTTTTGTTCTCACCGGTTTTCACGGAGTGCACGTAACGGTCGGAATCATCATGTTGATGTCCACTGTGGGCATTATGAAGCGTTCCAAAGTGCCGGGGAGCAAAGCTGAAACCGTCGAAATGATTGGCCTGTACTGGCACTTCGTGGACATTATTTGGATCATTATTTTCACACTCATCTATCTAATTCCGAGCTGATCATGAACACTGAATCGCACTCAACAACCGAACACGGAATGTCCAACGCGGGCTATGTCCGAATTGCAGCGATCCTTGCAGCAATAACGGCGCTTGAGGTCTCAACGTACTACGTCGACTTCGGGCACTTTTTCCTCCCAGCGCTGCTCATCATGATGGCGATCAAATTCATCATTGTTGTGAGCTACTTCATGCATTTGAAGTTTGACAACAAACTATTTTCATGGGTGTTTTATGCGGGGTTATTGCTGGCGATATTTGTCTATGGCATTTTCCTAGCGACCTTCCACTTTTTTTCATAACTTGAAATCGTGATTGGCGAACCATAAATGTTCGCGATAGTTAATACCCACCCTTGGCGGTTTCAGCCACATATTGAAGTGTGGTTGCTTGTCGTAGCTGTGGTGTCGAGTTATGTGTATGCGATCCGCTCAATAGGTCCTCGAGTGATAACGAATGGGAATGTCGTTTCACGTAAGCAAATCACGGCCTTTACGGTTGGTGCGTTATTACTGTGGATTGTTTCTGACTGGCCAATCCACGATATTTCTGAAGAGTATCTGTATTCAGTTCACATGTTCCAGCACATGGTGTATGCGTACTTTGTTCCTCCGCTCATGCTGATAGCTACCCCATTGTGGCTTTACGATCTGATCTTTGCCGGAGCCCGTGCGCGAAGGATCATCAATTTTCTTACGAAGCCAGTAATTGCTGGAGTGCTATTTAACGGTGTGGTGATGGTGACGCATATTCCACAAATGGTGAATAGAAGTGTGTCAAATGGGCCGCTGCACTATTCACTGCATGTACTCCTGGTTACCACTGCATTGTTGATGTGGATTCCAATCTGTGGTCCAGATCGGTCTCGGCATTTGGGATACGGCGGAAAGATGATCTATCTGTTCCTCATGTCCGTGGTGCCAACCATTCCAGCGGCTTGGCTGACGTTTGCCGACGGCGCGGTCTATAAGCATTATGACATTGCAGTGCGCGTGTGGGGGCTGTCGGTAACTACGGATCAGCAGTTGGCAGGCGCAATCATGAAAACAGGTGGATCAATTTATTTGTGGTCAATTATCGTGTTCATCTTTTTCAGAAGATTTATTGGGAATTTCTTTGCAGAGGCAAATTACACTTCGGCCAACAAGGACAAATAGCAGTAATTAATTCCAGCGGAACAGTTTGACAGCGGCTAGTTGCGCCGATACCGCCCAGCAAAGCAGGACAACAAGCGATGAAACGCCATGGATTGATGTGGCAGAAAATGCATCGCGCATCACGTCAGCAAGGGCACCAGAAGGCGCGACTCTTGCCACCCAATGCAATGGAGTTGGGAGATTCTGAAGTGGGAATACGATTCCACCAATTAAAAGGAGTAGTAAATACAGCGCATTTTGGGCAGCCAAATTGACTTCACCACGAAGCCGACCAGCCAGTGAAAGTCCAATGCCAGAAAAGGCAAGTGTTCCCAGTACCAACGCAATGACCAACTTGCCAATGTTGACAGCGTTCAAGTTCGCGCCGAATATCTTTGCGAGACCCACAAGCAATAGCAACTGCGCCACCTCGACAACGAATACCGAAATGGCTTTCGCGAGTACAAGTCGCCCCACACCAAGTGGAGTTGCGCCAAGTCGTTTAAGCACCTGGTACGAACGCTCAAAACCAGTGGCGATTCCCAGACTGACCATCGCTGTGGACATGATTGCCAAAGCGATGATTCCGGGCAGCAAAAAGTTGACACTGGTTTGTCCCGCCGTCGGCAGAATGTCCACGTTGCTAAAAAAGGAAAGGAGCAGCAGTGGAATTCCAAGTATGAGCAGCAGCTGTTCGCCATTGCGCGCAAGCACCTTCAGTTCACACGCTATTTGGGTTCGGAGCAATCTCATGATGCAGATTCCGCGGTCAGTCGTCTGAACACGTCGTCTAATCGCTGAGAGCCAGCGCCAATGTCTCCCACATCTACATTGTTGGCCTTCGCCCAATCGGTGAGTTGAACAATCACCCGAGCATCGCTTGTACCTGCAATCGTAAATTCATGCTGACGGGTTTGTTCAACTGGTAGTCCAAGAGTGGTTGAAAGTGAGTGCAAGTCAATGTGTGAAGTTGACCGAAACCGAATCTCTTCGCGTCCAGAACGCAGTTGGTTAAGCGTGCCCGATGCAACGACGTTGCCACGATGGAAAATAAGAACGTCATCGGCGATGCGCTCTGCTTCATCAAGTTCATGTGTAGCAACAATGACGCAGCAACCGCTGTCTCGCAATTCTCGGATAATAAGACGAACAAGATCTCGGCCATTCACGTCAATCCCTGATGTGGGTTCATCTAAGAAAATGATTTCCGGTTGTGCAGCAAGTGCGAGCGCCAACGAGAGTCGTTGTTTCTCCCCGCCAGAAAGGCGTCGATAGGTGCTGGATGCAACTGATTGGAGCCCAACCCGTGCAATCAGCGAACGCGAGTCAACACGTTTTCCGTAGAGTGCGCAATATTGCTGAACTAATTCACCTACTCGCGAGGACGGGTAAATACCGCCATCTTGCAGCATGATTCCCATGCGTTGGTTTAGCTGTTTACGTTGCAGTTGTGGATCAAGACCAAGCACCTGAATTGATCCTGATGACGGCGCAATAAATCCCTCGCATGCTTCGATAGTGGAGGTCTTACCTGCACCATTAGGGCCCAAGATGACAGTGACACGACCAGGTTGAGCCGAAAATGACACGTGGTCTACGGCGGTGACGTCGTCGTATTTAATGACAAGTTGCGAAACGGTGAGCCCAGCTTTCATGCTCACACTTGTTGCAGAACTCACGGTTCAACAGTACGCAAATTGAGGCAGTGATGCAGGGTTGCACGGCTAACCTTGTGTCACCGTGATTGACATTCGTTTTCTTCGCAGCGAACCCGACACCGTGCGGGAGCTGATGGGTCGGCGCAATAAGCCAGAGCTTCTCGGGTTGCTTGATACAGCCCTTGGTTTTGATGGCAGAATGCGCGAAATTACTGCTGAGCGTGACGCAATTCGCCAACAAGTTAATGAATTATCGAAGCAAGTTGGAGCACTCCGTCGGAGTGGCGACGATAAGGCCGCAGAGGGAATTCAGGCGGAAAGCAGGACACTTGGCGACAAGGAGCAATCCCTTGCCGCAGAGACGGAAGATGTCACCGCCAAACTGAAGGACGTATTGTTGCGTCTTCCAAATATTCCACACCAAGACGTTGTGGTGGGAACTGATGACTCGCAGAATCCAACAATCACAGGACCAGTAAATTTGCCGGAGTCGTTTCCTGAGCACAAACGCGTTGCTCACTGGGACACCGCGACAGAACTTGGCATTCTTGATAATGAGCGCGCAGTAAAAATTAGTGGCGCGATGTTCACGATGCAACGTGGAGCTGGTGCAACACTTGCACGCGCGTTATGTCAATATGCGCTCGATTGCAACGCAGATGCCTTTGAAGAAATTCGCCCACCATCGCTCGTAAGCACTGCAACGTTGACTGCTACTGGTCAACTTCCTAAGTTTGCAGATGATGCGTACTCCATGAGCAAAGACGATCTATGGTGCATTCCCACAGCAGAAGCACCGCTGACATCGATCCATGCCGGCGAAGTACTTGCCGAAGCAGATTTGCCAATTCGCTACATGGCGCATTCGTCGTGTTACCGCCGCGAAGCTGGTTCTGCTGGCAGAGATACTCGCGGCATGCTGCGCAGCCATGAGTTTGACAAAGTAGAGATTTTTTCCATTGCCACCCCAGAAGGCGCGCCCGCCATGTTGACCGAACTCGTCACTCGAGTAGAGCGTGTTATTGCCAATCTTGGATTGCCGTATCGCATCATTGAAATTTGCACAGGGGATATGGGTCAAAGTCATCACCGTAGTTTTGACGTTGAGGTGTATGCGCCTGGTTGTGACGCCTGGTTGGAAGTCAGTTCGATCAGTTGGTTTAGTGACTATCAGGCGCGTCGTGGCGATATTCGAATGAAGCGAACAGGTCAAAAAGGGACTGAGTTTGCACACACTCTCAATGCATCGGCACTTGCGGTTCCCCGAGTGTGGGCTGCAATTATGGAGAACTTCCGACAGGAAGATGGCTCGGTTGCGATACCCGCAGTGCTGCATCCATATATGCGGGGCATGACCGTTATTTATTCGAAGTAGTCGTCATGTCTATTCGTGATCGACGAGTGCAGTATGAAACTGCAGGACTTGAGCGCTCGGATGTTGACAACAATCCGATTGTGCAATGGCAACGCTGGTACGACCAGGCTGCAGAAGCCAAAGTTGCAGAACCAAATGCCATGACCTTGTCAACAATTGGAATCGATGGAGGACCTGATTCGCGCATTGTGTTAGTGCGCGGAGTGGATGAGTCGGGTTTTGCGTTTTATACCAATTACGACAGTGCAAAGAGCAAGCAATTAGTTGCATGTACACAAGCATCGGCGGTGTTTGGCTGGCTGGATTTACATCGCCAAGTGCGAGTGCGGGGAACGGTGACAAGGCTTTCAGAACTCGTAAGCGATGAGTATTTCGCATCACGCCCACGTGAGTCACAACTCGGCGCCTGGGCATCGCCTCAATCGCAACCAATCGCAGGCCGCGATGAACTGCTATCGCGAATGGCTGAAGCTGAACAACGTTTTGCTGGCCGCAATGTAGAGCGACCACCGCACTGGGGTGGGTGGGTGCTTGCGCCACACGAAATTGAATTCTGGCAAGGCCGCCCAAGCCGCCTGCATGATCGCTTTCGGTACCTTCTTCAACCAGATGCTTCGTGGTTTATTGAGCGCTTGGCTCCATAGATCTATTTGAAGAATTCCACGTTTGCACAGCGCTTACGAGTCCATCGATGAGTGATTGAGTGTGCGGTGTGAGGTGAGGGCCTTCCCAGTCCCACCACAACGGACTTGCACCTCGCACTCGTGGCGGTAACTCAATTTGCACTCCACGGTTACGGACACGATTGACAGGATTATCTAAGTGCTGTCCAGCAAGGTCTGCAGGAATATGGCTCAGGTCATCAACGATGTTGTAAGCGGGAAGCGAAGTTCGTAAATGCTCTGCCACGTGTGTTGCAAGAACGCGGTTGCGACCTCCAAGGAGGAGGCTGGTGAAGAAACCTTGTCGACCAAAACCATGAATCGTGATCACGGTGTCAACGTGATTGATAAAGCTTGACAGCGTTTCTGAATGTTGTGGATCAATTCGATGCGAAGGTACATGCCACTTCAATGATGCAGGTTGATGGATGCCGTAATACGAACTTCCGGTTGCTAAAGCAGCGTGTTGCGCAATGATGTCGGTTGCCTCTTCTAAACCGCCACCGTGAAATGCCATGAAACCAAATGTTCCACGCAATTCGCAGACCTCTTCAACAGAGGGGTGAGCAAGTAGGTCGTCGAGCATTAGTGGCGCGACCTGCGAACGACTTGTTTCATGCGAGCCAACCCAACAATTACTAGCGCTACACCAATCACGCCAGCGCATGTCAACGCAAGACGCGATGCACCCTGACGTTGCAACCATAACGAAACAGAGTTTTGCCAGTCCTCAACATTGGTCACGACGTTGCCAAGCGAGCTGCGCTCGCTAATTGCTCCGTACCAATACCACGTGAGATATGCGCCAGTGATGGTGATAAATCCCGCCGCCACTTTGTTGATGTAGCGAAGACTTCGCTTCAACATTCGCGAAACACCTGTTTTTGCTGCAGCAAGTGTAACGGTGAGAGCCGTAACGAGCAGCGACATTCCTAATCCGTACATCGCAATGCTGATGGCACCAGAAACGAATCCGTGTGTTCCGATAGAACCAAGAATTGCGGTAGTGAGTAGTCCAATGGTGCAGCCAATGCTGGCGATTGCGTATGCCACTCCAAAGACAAACATCGCGCGTGTGGAGCGGTCTCTCTTGGCACCAGGAAGCGAAGTTGCAAATGCTGGTTTCCACCCGAACAACATTCCGACTCCTAGAGCAATAAGCCCAAGCCCGATCACAAAACCTGCATACTTAGCGTGGAGTTCAATCCATTGCGTAAACAGTCGCGAGATTGATCCAACGATGAGAAATACCACAAGAAATCCACTCGAGACTGCGGCACTCACGCGCAACGCACGCTGCAGCGGCGCACGCGTAACACCCTGATTACCGCCATCAATTCCCAAGAAGTAGAGCAGGTATGCAGGAAGCAAAACGAACCCACAAGGATTCACGGCCGCCAGCATGCCCAACATGAAGCTGTACGCAAAATTGCCTTCGATCACAATGTTGGCAATCATTACGACGTAAACCACTGCGTAATGAGTGATGCAAGTTTGTCTGAACTGATTTCGCCCGCAACTTGATCGACGATGTTGCCAGCGCTGTTAATAAAGAGTGTGCTCGGTGCAGTAACAATGCCAAGTTCTCGAATTATTGTTCCTGATTGGTCAAACACAATTGGATAATTAATTCCGTATTTCTCGCCGAAGGCTTTTGCCATTTCGGGTGAATCATTCATGTTCACGCCAACAAACTGAATGTCACTATGTGCAAGGCGCGCCTGTGCAAAGGCTGGTATTTCACGCCGACACGGTTCACAAGTGGAGTACCAAAAATTGAGGATCAATGGTGAGCCAACAAAACTCTGCAGATCAATGGCCTTGCCGGTGAGGTCGGTTACTTGAGCAGCGGGGAGGTGCTTGCCAACGACGGGCTCATTGGTATCGAGCGATGGATAGGGAACTTCGCCTGGGGTGGTCAACACAGCGTCAACGTGGGGTCCACTGTTATTGCTCCACATCCATCCGCCTACAACGCTGATCGCAATGATTGCGATCACGATCCTTGGTCTGGAAATAGCAAAAGGCACAGAAGCAGGTTACCGATGGTGCTGAACCCAATCAGGTCGCTACTTCTGTGCCGTCTGTCCGTATTTACCTAGGCAACGAGATGTGCGGGGATGGGGACTTCCTGCACAGCAGTGACTCGTACCGATTTGGTAACTGGACGACCACGTGGACGCTTGGTGGCACACACACGACCTTCCTCAAGCAGTTCACCGCCCCACACACCCCACGGCTCGTTTCGTTCGAGTGCACCACTCAGGCAGCCCACCTTCGACGTGCATGTTGAACAGATGGCTTTCGCGCGCTGAATGTCAACAAACTCTTCCGAGAAGAACAAGTACGACAATGTTCCATTGCCGTCGCTGCAGCGCTGTGCAGACAACATGATGATGTCGTCTTCGTGTTCGAGTGTGATGGTGGTCATTGCTCTTGCCTTTCTGTGTTGTATTGATTGGCTTCACGTCGGAAAACGCTCAGGGGGGAAATAAAAAAGCCGCTGGGATTTCTCCCAGCGGCCTCTTGGCGTTCTCCGACGTGAAATCTGTTTACGTCGGGACTCCTAAGAGGCCTTTGGCCGGGCGCTTCGTGAAACCTTTGGTGAATTTCGCGACTCCGGCCTGCATATAAAACCAGCGTGATGCTTTCGCGTTCACGGTTGCCACGGTCGCATACGCGCGCGAGTCAGCATTAACTGCCGACAGACGTGAAGCGAGATTGCGTAACAACATGGACATGTAGCCAACCATGCCAAATTGCAAATAGCAAGCGATTTAACGCAAGTGCTGCCAAGTCCAATGCTGGATAGGGTCAGAGAGCATGTGGAGGCCTCAGGAACCCGTACCTTTGCCGCAGGTGGGCAGGACCTTTTCCACTAGTCGCCGCGTGCGTTTAGGTGACGTCACCCCGAA
>JBAXBR010000025.1:0-20578 GCA_037141855.1 Actinomycetota bacterium
GCAGAGTGCAACGCGTTGTTGGTGTACACCGGTGCAGAGCAACCTTCGATGTAGTGAACTTTTGAACCTTCGTCAGCAATGATGAGCGTGCGCTCAAACTGACCGGCCGAGTCGCTGTTAATTCGGAAGTACGCCTGCAACGGCATTTCGCATTCCACACCTGGTGGAACATAAATGAACGAGCCACCCGACCACACCGAAGTGTTCAGAGCGCTGAACTTGTTGTCGCCCATTGGAATGACAGATCCGAAGTACTGCTTCACCAAGTCTGGGTATTCGCGAAGCGCGGTGTCCATGTCGCAGAACAAAATGCCTTGCTCTTCTAATTCAATACGGTTGCGGTGATACACCACTTCCGAGTCGTACTGCGAAGTAACGCCGGCAAGGTACTTGCGCTCGGCTTCTGGAATGCCAAGCTTTTCGTACGTCTTCTTCATTTGCTCTGGCAAGTCTTCCCACTCATCGGTCTGAGCAGTTGCTGGCTTCAAGTAGTAAAAGATGTCTTGGAAGTCAAGGTCGGGCATGTTCACGTTGAACCACGGCGCCATTGGCTTGCGCTCAAAAGTTTGCAGCGAGCGTAGGCGCATGTCGCGCATCCACTTTGGTTCGCCCTTCCACCACGAGATCTGTTCGATCACTTGCTTGTTCAAACCCTTTTCAGGCTTGAAGGCGTACTCTGCTTCGTCGCTCCAGCCAAGGGAGTACTTGCTGAGATCGAGGTCAAATGCAGTCACAATGGGCTCCCTGAGGATTGGGTAATTACTACTACCGCCATAGTAACAATTACTAAACCCCATGCCACATCGGGCTCACAGATAGCGTGACAGTCTCTTATGGAACGCTTTGGCCTCGTCGGCTTGCCCAATGCCGGCAAGTCATCTTTATATAACGCACTTACGAACGGTGCCGCCTTGGCAGCCCCGTACCCATTCGCCACGAAGGACCCGAACATTGGTGTGGCCAAAGTGCTCGACCCACGTCTTGAAGCACTTGCTGAAATGTCGAAGACCCAGCGAACCGTTTACGCAACTGTTGAAGTTGTTGACATTGGCGGACTTGTTGAAGGTGCAAGCAAAGGTGAAGGACTTGGCAACAAGTTTCTTGCCAACATTCGCGAAGTGGATGCCATCGTGTTTGTGCTTCGCGCATTTGTTGACGACGACATTCCTGGTCCCTCCGACCCGCTTGAACATTTACGCGTTGTTGAAATTGAACTTGCACTCGCCGACTTGGAAACAGTGGAGACGCGAATTAACCGTGCACAAAAAGCAGCGCGCATGGACAAGTCGCTTGGCGACGAGATGGGTGCACTTGAACGCGCGCAGGCTCACCTTGCAGAAGGACGCCCGCTGTACCGAGCAGCACTGAGCAAAGACGATCTTGAACTTCTTGCACCACACTTTTTGCTCACCACACGCCAAGTACTTGCAGTGGTCAACGTCGCAGAAGACGCGCTTGACACCATTCCTGAAATGGAAGCACGTGTGCGCGCAGAGCTTGCACCTCCTGGTTCGGCAAGCGAACACAACATTGAAGTGTTGGGCATGAGCGTGCAACTTGAAGCCGAAGCAGCACAACTCACCGGACAAGATCGCATCGACATGCTCGAAGCACTTGGCCTTGGCGAAGGTGCACTGCCCCGCATGATTCGTTCCGCGTATCACCTGCTTGGTTTGCGCACCTATTTCACAACAGGTGAAAAAGAAACTCGCGCATGGACATTTAATGCCGGTGCAAAAGCACCAGAGTGTGCAGGAAAGATTCACTCCGACTTGCAACGCGGATTCATTCGCGCCGACGTCATTGCATGGGACGAACTGCTGGAAATTGGTTCGTGGAACAAAGCCAAAGACGTGGGCAAGATTCGCGTTGAAGGCAAAGACTACGAAGTGGTCGACGGCGACGTGCTCGAAATTCGCCACAACAGCTAGGCAACGATGAACACCGAACTTCGTGCAGCATGGCTGGTGCGATCGGGAGATGTATTAGCCAGTGCCGATATTGCCGACACTCCACAGTCGCGACGCAAAGGCCTCATTGGCCGCACTTCTGTTGAAAACGCCATGGTGATTCCGCAGTGCAAGTGGATTCACACCATTGGCGTAAAAGTGCCATTGGATATTGCGTATTTGGACGCACTCGGAACCGTAATTAAGACAGAGCGCGTGAAGCCGCTGCGCATTTCTGCGCCAGTCAGCCGTTGCAAAACTGTTGTTGAAGCCGGTGCCGGCTCATTTGAACGCTGGAACCTTAAAGTTGGCGATGTGATTGAAGTGAGGAACTCATGAGTTCGGGAACACTCACATTGGTGGCAACGCCAATTGGCAACTTAAGCGACATTTCACCACGCGCTGTTGAAGCATTGCAGGCAGCCGATGTGGTGTGTTGTGAAGACACTCGCCGCACAGGAATGCTGTTACAACATCTCGGCATTTCGGGCAAGAAATACATCGTTATTAACGAGCACACCGAGTTCGATGCCTGTGACGAAGTGGTGGGCAAATTACTTGGTGGAATTGAAGTCGCATTGGTCAGCGATGCAGGAACACCAGGCATTAGCGACCCGGGTGAACGATTAGTGAAGGCAGCAGTACTTGCTGGCATCACCGTGTCGTCTATTCCTGGACCATCCGCTCTCACCATGGCGTTAGTCATGAGTGGTTTATCTACTTCACGATTTGTGTTTGAAGGCTTCCTGCCACGCAGTGGCGGCGAACGAAGCGATCGCATTGCGCAACTCGTTGACGAACAACGCACGGTGGTGTTGTATGAAGCACCGCACCGACTTGAGCGCACACTTGCCGACCTTGAAGTTGCATGCGGATCGCTGCGTCGCATTGTGCTTGCCCGCGAGCTCACCAAGATGCACGAAGAAATGTGGCGCGGAACATTGCACGACGCTCACAAACATTCGCAAGCCGAAGAGCCTCGTGGCGAATACGTTTTGATTCTTGAAGGCGCGAAACCACCTGCGCCGCCGACGGATGAAGAATTGAATCAAGCGTTACGCGATGAATTGAATACTGGTGCCAGCAAGAAAGATGCGGCCGCACGTGTAGCTGCAAAATATGGTGCACCAAAGCGCAAGGTGTACGAACTTGCGCTCATGATCAAATAACGATCAGAGCGGAATTAAACCAATCTGTCGCGACTGCGCAACAAGCACTCCGTTTTCGTCCCAAATGATTCCGTCTTCTTCAAACATGCCACCTTGAATTTCTTTGGTGTTGAATTCGCAGCGCAATGGGCCAGGTGCAGGTACTCCACGAACATGCACAGTGAACTCCACCGTTGGCACCCAACCAGGAACTGCGAGCAAGTTGAACACTGGCGGCGGAAATGCATCGGCAGCAAGCAGCGTTGACAACGTGTCATTCGGGCGATTGTCGGCAAATGCAAACCAGCCGCGCACACGGGGAATTCCATTGGGCTGACCAATCGCAAAACCACGGTCGTCAGGGTGCAGGCGCATGTCGAGTTTGCTCATGAGCGCAAGCGGCACTGCCTCGCCATTCTCGGTTCGGCGCATGCATTCTTCAAACGATGGAATTTCACATAGCGGAATTCCATGATGTTGCATTCCGTCATCAACTGCCGGCGCTTCGCTGAATGCGCCAATTGCTCGAACTGCTTCACGACCGCCAAACATCATTGATGCACTTACTGTGGTGAACCTTCGACCTTGTTTAATCACCTGAGTTGGAATTTCGAAATCACCAGGTGGCAGTGGCGCAAGGTAATGCAGCGTGATTGAAATTGGATCTGGTCTGTTTGCAGCACTACGCATTGCACTTGCAAGAAGCGCCATCACATATCCACCATTTGCATTTCCGCGAATGTCCCAACCGTCATGCACTGCACCCGAGTACGCGCCGTTGCCGTTATCGGTCACTGCTGTTGCTAAATCAAAGGCAAAAGTCACCCAGTCAGACTATTAGTGTGGATGCGTGACAAAGTTCAGCGCGACGACCCCTATTTATTACGTCAACGCCAAACCGCACTTGGGTCACGCGTACACCACCATCGTGGCCGATGCCGTTTCGCGCTGGCACCGCCTACTTGGCGAGGAAGTGCACCTGCTTACGGGCACCGACGAACACGGCCTGAAAATTCAGCAGGCGGCCGATGCCGCTGGGGTTTCACCGAAGGAATTTGCCGACTCCATTGCCCCACTGTTTGCCCAGGCTTGGGAACGCCTGAACATTACGCACGACGATTTCATTCGCACCACCGAGCCTCGCCATGCTGCTGGCGTAAAGAAATTGCTGCAGGCTTGCTACGACGCTGGCGACATTGAAGCCGACATGTATCGCGGCCAGTACTGCGTTGCATGTGAGGCGTACTTCATTGAAGAAGAACTTGTTGACGGCAAGTGCCCCATTCACATGAAAGAAACGACGTATGTAGAAGAAGAGAATTACTTCTTCCGGTTGTCACGTTTCGAAGATCGCTTGTTGAATTGGTATGAAGATCACCCGACTGCAATCACTCCGGGCTTTCGCATGAACGAAGTACTCGGTTTCATTAAGGGCGGACTGAACGACTTCTCGGTAAGTCGCAAAACGCTCACGTGGGGAATTCCATTGCCGTGGGATCCATCGCATGTTGCCTACGTATGGTTCGACGCGCTTGCCAACTACATCACTGCAGTTGGTTATGGAACCGACGAGAAAGCATTTGCCGAAAACTGGCCAGTGGATTATCACTTCATTGGCAAAGACATCATTCGTTTCCATTGCGTGTATTGGCCAGCCATGCTCATGAGCGCTGGCATCGAACCGCCAAAGGGCTGGGCTGTTGGTGGCTGGTTGCTTGTTGACGGGGAAAAGATGAGCAAAACCACAGGCAACGTGGTGAACCCACTCGACCTCATTGATGTTGTTGGTGTTGACGGCTTCCGTTATTACGTATTGGCCGAAACCACGTACGGAAACGATGGCGACTTCAGCGACGAAGGCTTGATCAAACGCTTTAACAGCGACCTTGCAAACAACCTTGGCAACTTGGCTGCACGCGTAGCAACTGTTGTTGAAAAGAAGTGTGGCGGAGTTGGCCCTGCGTCTTCCGCAAACAGTCCACTTGCAGAAATTGCAGCAACTGCCGTTGCAGAAACTTCGCAAGCTTGGGCAGCAGTGCAACCAAGCAAGGCACTCGAAGCAACATGGAAACTGATTGGCGCAACGAACTCATACCTCGAAGACAACGAACCTTGGAAGATGGAACCAGGCGACGCAGTGAACACCGTGATGGGCGATGCACTTGAAGCACTGCGCATCGTCAGCATTTTGGCTAACCCAGCATTGCCTACGACAACACAAGAAATTTGGAACCGCATCGGCCTCACCGGCAACATCACTGACTTGCGAATTAATGCAGACACCAAGTGGGGTCAGTACACAGGTGGCACGCAAGTTGTGAAGGGTCAGCCTCTCTTCCCTCGACTCACCGTATGAGCCCAACTCTTGAGTGGATCGATACGCATTGCCATGTGTACGAAGACAACATTCCAGGCGGACAAGTAAACGCAATTGCTGCAGCACGCGAAGTCGGCGTGAGCAAAATGATCGTGATTGGCACCGACGCTGAAACCACCGCACAAGCAATTGCCATTGCCGCACAACATGAAAACGTGTGGGCAACCGTTGGCTTGCACCCGCACGATGCAAAGAACGGTATTGACACCATTACTTCGTTTCTTGGCTCAAAAAGAGTCGTGGGCATTGGTGAATGTGGGCTGGATTACTACTACGACCATTCCGACCGCACCGTGCAACGTGAGGTATTCGCTGCACAAATTCAGTTGGCAAACACGCACGATCTTCCGCTGGTCATTCACACACGCAATGCGTGGCAAGACACGTTCGACGTACTTGATACCGAAGGCATACCTGCACGAACCATTTTCCATTGCTTTACTGGCGACGAAGCAGAGGCACGGAAATGTGTTGAGCGCGGCGCATATTTATCGTTTAGCGGAATCGTTACATTCAAATCAGCAGAAGACGTTCGTCGCGCAGCACTGTGGTGCCCAATCGATCACGTGTTGCTCGAAACCGATGCGCCATTCCTTGCACCTATTCCACATCGTGGAAAACCAAATCAACCAGCGCTCGTGCCAATTGTTGGCACGTTCATTGCCGACCTTCGCGGCGAACCCGTTGCGCAGTTTGCACAACACACCACACGCAATGCTTGCCTTGCGTTTCCCGGCATTGCTCCGTAGCGTTTAGCCAGTGGTTCTTTCGGTTTACGAGCGTCGACGAATTGGAGCTCTCTCCGTTCTCACATTGTTCGCACTCACCGTGTTTTCGTTCGCAGCTGGCGGTTCGTCTTCGAGCACCTCAACTACAACAACGACAATCCCTCCAGTTGTTGAAGATGAAATTCCTGAATCAGTCATTCTTGGTGGCCCACCGCCAATTGCTCCGTCTGGTTCTGCAGCAGTTGCATACCCAGCAACCAGTAGCAACTCCATCACGGGTCGTGCAACCTTCACCGAACTTGGTTATTCATCGAACCCTGTGTGCTTTTCTGCAATCACACCAGTTGGCGTTCAGCTAACCATTACCAATATCAACAACGGGCGTTCGTTGAAATGCACCAGCGCATTCGGAGTGAACGTTCCAGCTGGAGTCACCGTGCAATTGAACTCAACGCAGTTCACGCAACTTGCCGACCTTATTGATGCACCGATTCCCGTAAAGATCACCTGGTGACGCACTCTCACAACGACATTTCGCACCTGCTGAACAAGCACGGTCTTGCTCCGCGCAGAGCATTTGGTCAGAACTTTCTTGTAGACCCAAACACCGTGCGCAAAATTGCACGCCTCGCCAATGTTGGACCAAATGATTTCGTGCTCGAAATTGGTGCAGGTCTTGGCTCGCTCACGCTTGCACTTGCTGAAACCGGAGCAACAATCGTCGCTGTTGAAATTGATAACGGAGTCGTTGAAGTGTTGCGCGATGTTGTAAAACACCTACCAAACGTTGAGGTATTGCACGCTGATGCAATGCATCTGGACTGGCGCCCGCTCGTTGCACGTTCACCAAAGTGGCACGTCATTGCCAACTTGCCATACAACGTAGCTACCCCACTCGTTGCCGACTTGCTCGATTACGCACCGGCAGTTGATCACTTGCTGGTCATGGTGCAAAAAGAAGTTGCCGAACGATTCGTTGCCAAGCCACGCACTCCTGCCTATGGTGCGGTCAGCGTGAAGATTTCGTACTGGGCCGACGCATTCATTGCTGCCGACGTTCCTGCCACAGTGTTTTTGCCAAAGCCGAATGTGTCGTCATCAATGGTGGACATTCGACGCAAAGCAACACCTACGGTTAACAACGTAGACCCGCAGAAACTGTTTGCACTTGTACGCACTGGTTTTGGTCAACGACGCAAAATGTTGCGCCGCTGTTTGTCCAACATGGTTACACCTGCACAGTTTGTTGCTGCAGGTGTTTCACCAGAGTCGCGCGCCGAAGAACTTGATGTGGCCGATTGGGGCAGACTGTGTATTGCAACTCAGGAAGCCTGACATGACCCAGATCATTGCTCCAGCAAAACTCACACTGTCGCTCAAAGTCACCGGTGTGCGCGCAGATGGTTTTCATCTCATTGACGCCGAAATGGTGTCGCTCGAATTACATGACGTACTCACCATTACCGAAGGCGATTCGGGAATGTCGGTGAGTGGGCCACTTGCAAGTGGCGTGCCAACTGATGACAACAATCTTGTGGCACGTGCACTGCAACTCTGCGGGAAGACCGCGCACATTCACATTGAGAAGAACATTCCACATGGGGGCGGACTCGGCGGCGGATCGTCAGATGCTGCTGCAGTGATTCGCTGGGCTGGCTACACCGACCTCATCGCAGCCTCACAACTTGGTGCAGATATTCCGTTTTGCATGCACGGTGGTCGAGCACGCGTTACTGGAATTGGTGAAATTCTTCAGCCACTCCCGTTTGTTGCGCGCGAAATCACCCTTGTGGTGCCACCGTTTGGAGTCTCTACTCCGGCTGTCTACAAAGCTTTTGATTCGATTCACGCACATCACGATGGACCAAACGATTTAGAACCCGCAGCAATAGCGGTTGAGCCCCGACTTGCAGAGTGGCGCGACCGCATTCGTGAAGCCAGTGGGCAAAGCCCAGTCCTGGCAGGAAGTGGTTCCACCTGGTGGTTAGACGGTGCGCATCCACGCATTCATGAAGCGTTAAGCGAAGCAACCGTTGTTGTCACCCACACTCGCACTTCATAGTTCCAAAGGCGAGGGGCGAAAACTGGGTTACTTGCGGCGCTGGTGGCGGGTACGACGAAGCATCTTCTTGTGCTTCTTTTTGCGCATCCGCTTACGACGACGTTTTACAAGTGAACCCATAGCGGACAGCACGCTAGCGGGAACTCAGACCAAATAAGCAAACGGCGATTAGATTGAGTACCGTATTGCGGTCTCTCCGGGGTCGTTCAATGGCAGGACAACGGGTTTTGGTCCCGTATATAGGGGTTCGAGTCCTCTCCCCGGAACTCGTGAAGTGTTGCGAAGAAAGCCGAATTGCTCTCGCGATCTATGCTGGCTAATGAAAAGCGCCGACATATTTCTTGAGGGGGCCTCGTGAACAAAACAATTGACAAGGTCACCACGAAACGAATGGCGTTGTACACGGGTCGCACACACCCAGTACTCGCTGAAGAAGTAGCGCAGCATCTCGAAGTGCAATTGGGCGAAGCAAACATTGTTGAATTCGCAAACGGCGAATTGCGCCCACGTTTTGGCGAATCAGTTCGCGGTGGAGATGTGTTCATTATGCAAACACATTGCGGACACGAAGGCCGCAGCGTGAACGATTCCATCATGGAACAACTGATCATGATCGATGCCGCGTATCGCGCGTCGGCAAAGCGCGTTACCGCAGTCTGCCCGTTTTACGGATACGCCCGCCAAGACCGCAAAGCCGAAGGTCGCGAGCCAATTACCGCACGCCTTATTGCCGACATGTTTAAAGCTGCAGGCGCTAAGCGCATGGTGTCCATCGACTTGCATAGCGGACAGATTCAAGGATTCTTCGAAGGCCCTGTCGATCACCTCACCGCAATTCCCGTTCTTGAAAAGTACGTACGTTCAAATGCGCGTGACGGAGTGGTAATCGTTTCGCCAGATGCGGGTCGCGTAAAAGTTGCAGAGCGATTTGCGCAGCATCTTGCCGACATGAACGCAGACGTTGCATTCATTAACAAGCGTCGTCCAAAGAACACTGCAAACGTTGCTGTTGCCAAAGAAGTCATCGGTGAAGTTGAGGGACGCTTGTGCATCCTGACCGACGACATGATCGACACTGGCGGAACCATCGTGAGTGCCGCCGAGTTGCTCATGAACCGCGGCGCAAAAGAAGTGTGGGCAATGGCTACGCACGGTGTGCTTTCTGGCCCAGCCATTGAGCGCCTCGAAAAATCGCCGATCACTCGCGTAGTTCTCACCAACACGCTGCCTCTTCCCGAAGAAAAGCGAATCGCCAAGATCGAGGTGCTTTCTGTGGCCAAAATCCTTGCCGATGCCCTGTCTGCAGTGTTTGACGAAACCAGCGTCAGCGACCTGTTCGACGGCGAAAACCAGTCCTAAAGCCCACTCCGCAATAGGCCTGGGCGGCTGTACACTGACCAGCCGTTGTATCTGCTGATTTTCACTACGTAAGTACGGAGTTTCGAACATGACCACCACATTGAAGACCAACGTTGGCCGCACGACCGGTAGCCCAGAGGCTCGTCGTTTGCGCGGAGCCGACCACATTCCTGCGGTCATCTACGGAGCAGGCATGCAACCAGTAGTCATCACCGTTGAGCGTCGCGACTTGCGCATTGCATTGTCGGGCCCAGCGGGAACCAACACCATTCTTGAATTGCAAGTTGCTGACAAGACATACCCAGCAATCGTGAAGGACATGCAGCGCGACCCAGTGAAGCGCAATGTCAGCCACGTTGACTTCATGCAGATTGACCTCTCGAAGGAAATCGTCATGTCGGTTCCAATTCACCTCACTGGTACTGCAAAAGCTGTTGTACAAGAAGGCGGACTTGTTGACCCTGCAGTTGACCGCGTAGAAATTCGCGCAGCAGCAAACAACATTCCAAACGAACTCGTCATCGACGTCACCGAAATGACCATGTACTCCATCATCCGCATGGAAGACATCGTGTTGCCAAAGGGTGTTACCGCAGTGTCCGACCCAGACTTGGTTGTCGTCACCGTGTTGGTAACGAGCTCGCAAACTGACAAGCCAGCCGCAGCCGCTGCTGGTGAAGCCGCTGCTGGTGAAGCTCCGGCAGCCGGTGCTCCTGCTGCCGGCGATAAGCCAGCCGCTTCCTAATTTGTATGGCGCTGTTCGGTCGCGGTGAGCGACACGAGCGGCGAGGTACTCCTTACAACGCACTTGTTGTAGGCGTAGGTAACCCAGGGCGCAAATACGAAGGCAGCCGACACAACGTTGGTTTTGATGCCATTGAATTGCTTGCTTCACGTTTCAATACACCAATGAAGTCATCCCGCGATCGTGCACTCGTTGCTGAAATAAATGACGGTGGCATTCGATTCGTGTTGGCAATGCCAACAACATTTATGAACGAATCGGGAAATGCAGTTGGTCCACTCGCCCGCCGATATGCAATTAACGAACCGGCCAACATCATCATCGTGCATGACGAACTGGACTTAGAGCCTGGAATCGTAAAAGTAAAAATTGGTGGCGGTCTTGCAGGACACAATGGTCTTCGCAGCATTTCGTCGCATCTCAAAACTCAAGACTTCGTGCGCGTTCGCATTGGTGTTGGCAAACCTCCATCAAAAGAAGACGGAGCTGATCACGTACTGTCTCGCGTTCCGGCGCATGAACGAAAAGTCCTTGACGTTTCCGTACACCTGGCTGCAGATGCGGTGCAGCTGATTCTTTCGCAAGGCGCACAAGCCGCAATGCAACACATCAACGGCCGATAGTCGGCGCGTCCAGCATGTTGTTGCACGACCTCGCATTTACTGCCAGCCAAGAACCGGCACTCGCTGCAATTGGCGGACGCAATTCTGTGCTTGCGTGTGCAGAGCAATCGCGCGCAGCAATCATCGCCGCGTTGAGCGCACGATCACCTGGAAGCACTTTGATCGTGGCCGCCCCAACGGGAACTGCTGCACAACAGCTGCACGACGACATCGTGCAATTTCTCGGTGCAGATGCCGCCTTGATGTTTCCCGCATGGGAAACACTTCCATTTGAGCGAGTAAGCCCAAGCGTAGAAACCATGGGTCGGCGACTTGAAGTGTTGTGGCGCTTGCGCAGTGAAAACCCACCGAAGGTAGTGCTTGGTTCGGTTCGTGCCCTGTTGCAAAAACTTGGACCAGGTGCAACCACTCTGCAACCAATCATCATTAAGCCGGGCGATGAAATTGATTCCGAAAAGTTGCTCGCCAAATTGGTGCACGACGGATATCGCCGTGAAGAAATTGTTGAGCATCGTGGCGAAGTTGCTCGTCGCGGCTCAATCATCGACGTATTCCCAAGCACTGCTGACACACCAATTCGAATCGACCTATGGGGTGACGAAGTAGACCGACTCACGTCGTTCAATGTGAACGACCAACGCAGCACCGACGATCTCACTGAAGCAATCATTTTCCCTGCACGCGAACTGCAACTAGACGAAGCAGTTACCGAACGGGCACGTGCCTTGGTTGCAAGTGAGCCGTGGGGTCGCGAACATTGGGACAGACTCGCCGATGGCTCCAACTTCGAAGGTATGGAGAGTTGGCTTCCATGGTTGATTGAACGCGAACAATTGATCACCGATGTCTTGCCTGCTTCGAGCGAACTCATTTTTGTTGACCCAAAGCGCATGCGTGACCGCGCAAAAGATTTGCTTGCAGAAGAAGACGACCTTGCAAAAGCCCTAGCAAGCACGTGGGCTCGCGATGCGCAGCGTTCTTTCCCTCGCCTGCACTTAGACATTGATCAATTGTTTGGACCATCGCAATCATTGAATGCACTGTCGCTCTCGCTTCCTTCTGAAGCAATTGATGCACCAACTGTGCAGTCAACCGGCTGGGGTCAAGCAACGAGCGATGCAGAAGCAACTGCCAAACGCGTTCAACAATTAATTACCGATAAGTGGACTGTGGTCATTGCTGCAGAAGGCGAAAGTTCGGCACAGCGACTACTTGAAGTGTTCACGCAAAACGGTGTCATCGTGCGCGACCTCAGCAAGAGCAAAGAAGCAGACCTCAGTAAACCCGGCACGTACGTGGTGGTTGCACCACTGCATCATGGCTATTCATTACCGCAAGTGAAGCTTGCAGTCATTGCAGAAACCGACCTCACTGGTCGACGCCGCACGCATCGCCAGCCGCGGGCACGCAAGCGTGACACCACTTCGGTCTTTCAAGACTTGAAGCCAGGCGACTACGTAGTTCACCATTATCACGGCGTTGGAAAATACGAAGGAATGGTGAAGCGAACCATCGGCGGTTCCGAGCGCGACTACCTGCTGCTCGCCTATAAAGACGGCGACAAGCTCTACGTTCCAACAGACCATATAGATGCGGTTCGTCAATACATCGGTGGAGACTCGCCAACACTGCACCGACTAGGCGGAAGTGATTTCGCACGCGCAAAACAACGTGTGCGATCTGCGGTTCGAGAAATCGCACAAGAACTTGTCGTGCTGTACCAGCGAAGAGTTCACGCAGTTGGCCATGCATTCGGTGAAGACACACCATGGCAACACGAAATGGAAGGCGCATTCCCCTTTGTTGAAACGCCAGACCAACGCACCGCTATTGAACTGGTGAAGAGTGACATGGAACGCAATGTTCCAATGGACCGCTTGGTCTGTGGCGATGTTGGCTTTGGAAAAACCGAAGTAGCCGTACGTGCGGCATTCAAAGCTATTCAAGACGGCAAGCAAGTTGCGGTGCTGGTGCCAACAACCCTGCTTGCATCGCAACATGCAAATACGTTTGCCGAACGTTTCCGCGGATACCCAATTCGCGTCGAATCTCTTTCACGCTTCCTCACCAACTCGCAAGCAAAAAAAGTACTCGCCGGTGTGGCAAGTGGCGAAGTGGATTGCGTAATTGGAACGCATCGATTGCTACAAGAAGGCGTGAAGTTCAAAGACCTTGGGTTGCTCGTTGTGGACGAAGAGCAACGTTTCGGTGTAACGCACAAAGAGATGATGAAGAAGTTGAAAACTAATGTTGACGTACTTACGTTGACCGCAACGCCAATTCCTCGCACACTTGAAATGAGCCTTGTGGGAATTCGCGACATGTCGCTGCTACAAACACCACCTGCCGATCGTCAACCGATTCTCACCTTTGTTGGCGAAGACGACGAGCGAGTCTCTACCGAAGCAATTCGTCGCGAACTGCTGCGCGATGGTCAAGTGTTCTGGGTGCACAACCGCGTGCAAAGCATCGAACAACGCGCACAAGAACTTCGAGAACTGGTTCCAGAAGCACGCATTGCAGTAGCCCACGGCCAAATGGAAGAAGGTCGCCTCGAGCAAATTGTCATCGATTTCTGGGAAGGCAAATTTGATGTGTTGGTCTGCACCACCATCATTGAAAGCGGCATCGACATGCCAACCGTAAACACACTTGTAGTTGAGCGCGCAGACTTACTTGGACTTGGACAGTTGCATCAAATTCGCGGACGAGTTGGCAGAAGCGGTTCGCGCGCGTACGCGTACCTATTTCATCCGCGCGACAAGGTGCTGTCTGAAGACGCCTATGAAAGATTGAAAACCATCGGCGAAGCCACCGAATTGGGAAGCGGTTTTAAAATTGCCATGCGCGACCTAGAAATTCGTGGCGCGGGAAACATGTTGGGTGAAGCGCAGAGTGGACACATCGCCGCCGTTGGCTACGACCTGTATTGCCAGTTAGTGACCGAAGCGGTGTCTGAAATGAAGGGCGAAGAAGTTCCACCAATCGTTCCCGAGCTCAAACTCGACGTTGCAACAAATGCTTACTTGCCTACCGACTACGTGTCGAAAGAAGAATCGCGCCTCGATGCGTACCGTCGACTTGCATCCGTCACTTCACACACCCATGTTGCCGACATTCGCGCTGAGTGGATTGACCGATACGGTCCGCTTCCAGAAGCAGCACTCGCACTCATTCGAGTTGGAGAGTTACGAGCCGAATGTCACCGAATTGGACTTCGCGAACTCGTAGTCGCCGATGGCCGCGCACGTTTGCTCCCGGTTTCACTGAAGGCAAGCCAACAGATGCGACTGACACGCATTGCAAAGAGCCGCGATTGGAACGAACAGACCAAGCAACTCACCATCACTCTTCCCCGTGTACCACAAGGCAAACAAGCAGAAACTGGATCAGTTGACTATTTAGTCTCGTTCCTACAAGAACTCTTTGATGACAACTAGGCTTTACCAAATGTCACGCACCCCCAAAAAATCAGTTCGCTCACTCGCAATTGCATGCATTGCGATGGTTTCACTCGCAAGTTGTGGTGGAGGCTCAAAAAATAATGCTGCATCAGTAAATGGTGTCGCAATTCCAAAGAAGACCCTCGAAACCACTCTTACGCAACTTTCGGATGCCGGTCAGATCAAGCTCGAAAATGGCGTTGCACCAATGGACGCTGTTCGCTCAGTGCTTGCAGCCATCATTCGCGGCGAAGCAACCAAACAAATTCTTTCCCAATACAAAGTGGACATCACCGACGCAGACACAAAATCTGTAGTTGATCAAGTGTCTAAAGATGCTGGCTACGACAAATTGGGTACAGAACTGAAAAATCTCATCATCGGTCTAAACAGTGGCGACCTTGCGCTGGCCCGAGTAAAAGCACCCTCAGAAGCAGATCTACAAAAGATGTACAACGACTCACCTGCATCAGTTGGTGCAATGTGTGCAGAACATATCTTGGTGAAAGACGAAGCAACTGCAAACGAAGTAATTAAGAAACTTAATGATGGTGGCGACTTCAAGAAACTTGCGGGCGAATACAGCACCGAGCCAAACGCCGCAACGACTGGTGGAATTCTCGGCTCAACCGATGGAGATTGCATTGCGCTTTCCGACTACCAGTCACAATTTGACTCTGGATTCACAGCGGGTGCACTCACTGCAAAAGTTGGTGTGCCAACCGGTCCAGTGAAATCGAGCTTTGGTTTTCATGTCATTATGATTCGCCCATTCGCTGACGTCAAAGCATCACTGATGCTGTTGTTGTCAAAGTCTCCAGGCATGTCATTGATGACCGGTTTTCTTGCAACGCACGATGTAACCATTGCGTCTGAGTACGGTCGCTGGAATACAGCAACCGGAAAAATCACCGACCTGTAAATTGCATACGACATGAGCAATCGCACTTCGGTTGGTCGTGTCGTCATCGTTGGATTAGGGCCGGGTCCTCGCGACACGGTCACTGAAGCAACGCTGCAAGCAATTGCAAACATCAAACACCAATTTCTCCGCACTCGACAGCACCCAACTGCCGACCTGCTTCCAACTGCACAAAGTTTTGACCATTTGTACGAATCGCTGCCCACGTTTGACGACGTATACGCGGCGATAACCGAGACTCTTGTTGCCGCTGCTCAAGAGTACGGCGAAGTGTTATATGCAGTACCTGGTTCGCCACTGCTCCTAGAAACGAGTGTGTCTCAACTTCGCGCAGACGAACGAATTGAAGTTCGGGTTCTGCCGGCAATGAGCTTTCTCGACCTTGCATGGGAAGCACTCGGCATTGACCCGGTTAATGCTGGAGTTCGTCTAATTGACGGTCACCGTTTTGCTGCTGAAGCCGCAAATGAACGCGGACCATTGCTTGTTGCTCAGGTGCACGCCGACTGGGTGCTGTCCGATGTGAAGTTGTCATTCGACGAAGCCGTTGGAAATGAACCGGTGGTTCTGTTGCATCATCTAGGACTTCCCGATCAGCGCATTGAACACACCACTTGGCAAGAGCTTGACCGCGTGCTACCTGCAGACCACTTAACGACGCTGTACATTCCTCAACTTGCACAACCCATAGCTGGAGAAATGGTGAAGTTGCATCAACTCGCACGCACACTTCGCGAGCAATGCCCATGGGACCAAGAGCAAACCCATGAGTCGCTCATCAAACACTTACTTGAAGAGACCTATGAAGTTGTTGATGCCATTAATGATCTAGATACCGACAGTCCAGAAACCGATGATGCCCTCATTGAAGAACTTGGCGACCTGTTGTATCAAGTTGAATTTCACGCCACAATCGCTGAGCAAGAAGGCCGGTTCACGCTTGCCGATGTTGCTCGCTCAATTCACGACAAGCTGGTGCGCCGACACCCTCATGTGTTTGGAGACGTTGTAGGTAATAGCGCCAGCGATGTAGTAAGCACATGGGACGAAGTAAAACGACAAGAACGTAAAACAAATGCGTCGAAATCCGATTCAATATTTAGCGGAGTTGCAAAGGCAGCCCCATCGTTGTCGTATGCGACAAAACTGCAAAAGCGCGCTGCCGATGTTGGATTTGATTGGCCCAATGCAGATGGCGCATTTGACAAGATCCGCGAAGAATCAGCTGAGATACGCGACGCTATTTCTCAGCATGCAGACCCAGAAGCGGTGCGCATGGAATTAGGTGATTTGCTCTTCAGCGTGGTGAATTTATCTCGCCACTTAGGCCATGATGCCGAAACCGCGCTTCGTCAAGCCAGCGACAAGTTCCGCGCTCGCTTTGAACACGTTGAAGCACTTGCAATTGAGCGAAACATTGATTTGCACGCAGCTGACCTTGCCACGCTTGACTCACTGTGGGATGAGGCTAAAGCACGAAAGTGAACGTGAATTAGTGCGCTGACTAGCGTGTAGCCATGAGCACAATCAAACAAGTTGTTGGTCGCGAAGTTCTTGACTCCCGAGGCAACCCCACTGTCGAAGTCGAAATCACGTTGCAATCTGGTGCGCGGGGACGCGCGATTGTTCCTTCCGGTGCATCCACCGGCGAACACGAAGCAGTCGAACTTCGTGATGGTGGTACCCGCTATCTAGGTAAAGGTGTACAGAAAGCAGTAGGAAACGTTAACGGTCCAATTGCCACTGCGCTGACTGGGGCAGATGCATCGAACCAACAAGCCGTCGACGAGATAATGCTCACCCTTGATGGCACTCCAAATAAATCCAAACTTGGCGCTAACGCAATTCTTGGAGCAAGTCTTGCCAACGCACATGCAATCGCCAATGAACGTGGCTTGCCGTTGTACAAGCTCATTGGAGGCGAAGCTGCATGCGTGCTTCCGGTGCCAATGATGAACGTTCTGAATGGTGGCGCACACGCCGACAACAACGTAGACCTACAAGAGTTCATGGTGATGCCAATTGGCGCATCGTCGTTTTCCGAAGCATTGCGTTGGGGCGTTGAGACGTACCACACGTTGAAGTCCATTCTGCATAAGCGCAAAATGGCAACCGCAGTTGGCGACGAAGGTGGCTTCGCACCAAACCTTGCAAGCAACGAAGAAGCAATTTCCATTTTGGTCGAGGCAATTGAGGCCGCAGGTTTTACACCGGGCAAAGATATTTCCATCGCACTCGACCCGGCAATGAGCGAGTTGTTTAAAGATGGTAAGTATCACCTAACTGGTGAAGGAAAAGTATTGACGAGCGACGAGCTTGCTTCGTGGTGGGACATGCTCGCAAGCAAATATCCGATCGTGTCCATTGAAGATGGAATGGCCGAAGACGACTGGGCTGGTTGGTCGACGCTCACCCAAAAACTTGGCAAGAGGATTCAACTTGTCGGCGATGACCTATTCGTTACCAATGTCTCGCGCTTACAGCGCGGCATCAACGAACATGTTGCCAACAGCGTGCTCGTGAAAGTGAACCAAATAGGCACGCTGACCGAAACATTGAACACGATTGCCCTTGCCTCCAGTAACGACTACACCAGCGTGATGAGCCACCGCAGCGGAGAAACCGAAGACGCCACCATTGCCGACCTTGCAGTGGCAACAAACTGTGGCCAAATCAAAACTGGCGCTCCTGCCCGTAGCGACCGTGTTGCCAAATACAACCAGTTGCTCCGAATCGAACAAGAGCTGGGATCGAGAGCCCAATTCATGGGCATGGCTGCACTCGCACCACGCAAGTAACCGGCCAAGCCAAAGAGATGACACTAAACAGTCATCGCTGAAGGCCAGAATAGAGGGATGGCAACCACCGAGATTCGACTCGTTCGCAGTCGCAAACTCCGTATAGCCAGCACCCCGCTCGCAATTGCTGTCATCGTTGCACTCGTGGTTGCCATGTCGGTGTTTCCCGTTCGGTCGTACATCAACCAGCGCAATCTCATCGCACAAAAAGAAATTGAATTCGCCCAGTACGAAGACGTCATTGAAAACTTGCAAGACCAGGTGACCTACCTAAAAACAGAGGCCGGTCTGCAGGACGCCATTCGCACCCAACTTGGGTACCTGCGCTTCAATGAGCGCCGTCTGCCAATGATGGACATGCCCGCCCTGTCTACCGCCCTCCCCGAGCGCTGGCCGTACACCATTGTTTCCACCATGTTGTTGGTGCGCAGTCTCGAGTCTGCGAAAAAGGCTGCCCAGGGCGAAATTTCCCTACAGCCGTTTACCCCCTAACCTGTCTCGAGACAAATCGATAGGAGTAGTTGTGGCTGGAAGCATTCTTGGAAACCGTGTTCTTCGAAAAGAGGACCCAAAGTTTCTCACCACGGGTGGCGTGTATGTAGACGACATCAATAACGAACCACTCCTCGTCGGCGCACTTCACGCGACGTTCGTTCGTTCAACTGTTGCTCACGCCAACATCACGAGTATCGATGTTTCTGACGCACTTGCATCTCCTGGAGTTGTAGCTATTTACACTGCGGCCGACTTAGACCTTCAACTCGTTGCCGCCACGTTCAACCCAATGGCTAAGCGTACGTTGCTTGCGAGCAACAAAGTTCGTTACGTAGGCGAACCTGTTGCAGTTGTGCTCACCAAACTTGCAAACCAAGGCGAAGATGCTGCCGAAAAGGTAATCGTTGACTACGACACTCTTGAAGTGTTAATTGACATCGAACAAGCAATGACCAGCACCACACACATCTATGAAGAGTGTGGCAGCAACGTCGTATTCGACAGCACAGCCATTGGCATGCCAGATAACACGGGCGAAGCAATTTTTGCTGACTGCGAAGTTGTCGTAAAGGGTCGCTATGTAAACCAGCGAGTTGCACCATGCCCACTTGAAGTACGCGCATCTGCTGCTGCTTGGGACAACGACGGTCGACTCATTCAATGGATGTCAACGCAACACGCACAAGGGGCACGCGACACCATCCAAGCAGCCAACGGGCTCGAGGCTGGACAAATGCGCGTCATCACCCCAGACGTTGGCGGTGGTTTCGGCGCAAAGATTGCTGCATACCCAGAAGAACTTGTTCTTGGTGCTGTTGCCAAAAAAGCAGGTCGCCCAATTCGTTGGCTAGAAACTCGCAGTGAGTCCATGACCGCTCTTGGCCATGGTCGTGCGCAAATTCAGTACGTCACCATTGGTGGCACCAAGGCTGGAAAAGTAACCGCGTATCAAATGCACGTGTTGCAAGACTCGGGTGCATGGGTAGACCTTGGCGCGATTCTTGCCCCATTCATGACTCGCCCAATGGCATCAGGTGTATACGACATTCCAAAGATTGAAATTCGCACCACTTCGGTTGCTACCAACACCACCCCAGTTGTTGCATACCGCGGCGCAGGCCGACCAGAGGCAACTGCTGCAATTGAACGAGCTATGGACATGTTCGCTGCTGAAATTGGTAAAGACCCAGCAGAAGTGCGTCGCATCAACTTGATTCCAAAGTTCCTTGAACCACACGCAACAGCAATTGGGCAAACATATGACGTGGGCGATTACGAAGAATCGCTGAACCGTGTTCTTGAAGCATCTGACTACACGAAACTTCGTGCAGAACAAGCAGCACGTCGTGCCAGCGGAAGCGTGAAGCAACTTGGTATCGGCGTCAGTGTGTACGTAGAAATCACCGCAGGATCGAGCGCAGGCGAAGCTGCAAAAATTGAAGTCACTCAAGACGGACGCGCAATTGTGTACACCGGCACTTCTCCACATGGCCAAGGCCACGTCACTGCATGGTCAATGATCGCTTCTGATCAAACCGGAATTCCTCTAGACAAAATTGACGTTGTCTGGGGAGACACCGACCTCGTGCCAAAGGGTGGCGGAACCATGGGTTCACGTTCACTTCAGCAAGGTGGAGTTGCAGTGCACGTTGCAGCAGGAGAACTTGTTGAGCAAGCTCGCAAGCATGCAGCCCGTTTGCTTGAAGCCAACGAAGAGGACGTGGTGTTTGACAAAGAGTCTGCTTCGTTCCATGTTGCTGGCACCCCAGCGGTTGCAAAGTCGTGGGCAGATTTGTCAATCGCATTGGCAAAAGATGGCGGTCTCGTTCAGGAGACCGACTATGTCGCACAAGGCGCAACATTCCCATTTGGTGCTCACGTTTCAGTTGTTGAAGTTGACACCGAAACCGGCCAAGTGAAAATGCTTCG
>JBAXBR010000026.1:0-19782 GCA_037141855.1 Actinomycetota bacterium
TGTCACTCGCACCAGAGCGTCTCACCATCGGCATCGGCCGCAAGTTCACCTCACCTGGTGTTCACCCATACGACCAAGTGGTCTGGGAAAAGCGCGATGCGCGCATTAACAACTGGAAGGACGGCACGATTGCATTCGAACAACTCGGCGTCGAGTTCCCAGTTGGCTGGTCATTGAACGCAACCAACATCGTTACGCAGAAGTACTTCCGCGGAACCCCAGGCACGTCAGAGCGCGAGCACTCATTGCGCCAGGTCATCGACCGCGTTGCCAACACCATCTCCGACTGGGGCATCGAGGGCGGCTACTTCGCCGACACCAACGAAGCTGACGCATTCCGCGACGAACTGAAGTTCATCTTGGTAACGCAGCGCGCAGCATTCAACTCACCAGTGTGGTTCAACATTGGTGTGCCGGGCGTGCCACAACAGGCAAGCGCGTGCTTCATCCTTGCAACCGAAGACACCATGGACGGCATCTTGAATTGGTACCGCGAAGAAGGAATCATCTTCAAGGGTGGCTCGGGTGCAGGAATCAACTTGTCCAACATTCGTTCAAGTGCAGAACACTTGAAGGGTGGCGGAACTGCTTCGGGTCCTGTCAGCTTCATGCGTGGTGCAGACTCATCTGCAGGAACCATTAAGTCGGGCGGCAAAACACGTCGCGCAGCAAAAATGGTTGTGCTCAATGTCGATCACCCAGACGTTGAAGAATTCATCTGGTGCAAGACCCGTGAAGAGCAGAAGGCACGTGCATTGCGCGACGCCGGCTTCGACATGGACCTCGACGGAAAAGATTCATTCTCGGTTCAGTACCAGAACGCAAACAACTCAGTTCGCGTAAGCGATGAGTTCATGTACGCAGTGAAGGAAGACCGCGACTGGACATTCCGTGCAGTAAAAGACGGTTCACCAGTTCGCAACGTTCGTGCACGCGACTTGTGGCGCCAAATTGCCACCGCTTCGTGGGAATGCGCAGACCCTGGTTTGCAGTTCGACACCACCATCAACAAGTGGCACACCGCGCATGCAGCAGGTCGTATTAACGGCTCGAACCCATGCTCCGAATACATGCACATCGACAACTCGGCATGCAATCTTTCATCCATCAACTTGCTCAAGTTCTTGAGCGACGACGACATCTTCGACGTAGACGCATACCGTCACACCATCGAAGTCATGTTCACCGCACAAGAAATTCTTGTTGGTAACGCCGACTACCCAACGGAAAAGATTGGCGAAAACAGCCGCTTGTTCCGTCAGCTTGGTCTTGGTTACGCAAACATCGGTGCGTTGCTCATGGCGCTTGGTATGCCGTACGACTCCACAGGTGGACGCGCATGGGCAGGTGCACTTACCTCAATGATGACGGGCCATGCATACGCAACCAGCGCACGCATTGCCAGCCGCATGGGACCATTCGCAGGCTTCGCAGCCAACGAGCGCTACATGCTCAATGTGTTGCGCATGCACCGCGATGCAAACGCAGAAATTGACAACATCGATGTTGTGCAGCGCGACTTGGTCGACGCAGCAACACTCGCATGGGACAACGCAGTGCGCGACGGCGAAGAGTACGGCGTGCGTAACAGCCAGGCAACTGTGCTTGCACCAACCGGAACCATTGGCCTCATGATGGACTGCGATACCACGGGTATCGAGCCAGACCTTGGTCTCGTGAAGTTCAAGAAGCTCGTTGGCGGTGGCAACATGTCAATCGTTAACCAGACAGTGCCACGTGCGTTGAAGAACTTGGGCTACGAAGGTCCAGTTGTTGACCGCATCATTGCCTACATTGACGTGAACAAGACCATCGTTGGTTCACCAGACTTGAAAGCAGAGCACTTGCCAGTGTTCGCTTGCTCAATGGGTGACAACACCATTCACTACGAAGGTCACGTACGCATGATGGCTGCAGCTCAGCCGTTCTTGTCGGGCGCAATCTCGAAGACCGTGAACATGCCAGAAGAAGCAACGATCGAAGAGATCGAAGCACTGCACATGATGTCGTGGGAACTTGGCATCAAGGCTGTTGCTATCTACCGCGACAACTGCAAAGTTGGTCAGCCACTTTCCACCGCCAAGAAAGACGGTGAAAAGGGAACCGCTGATGCAGCTGCAGGAGCAACGCAAGTTGTTGAGCGCGTTGTCGAGAAGATCGTCAACCAGCCAGTACGCCAGAAGTTGCCACGCTCACGTCGCGGACGCACCTTCGAATTCCGCGTTGCTGATTGCAAGGGCTTTGCAACAATCGGTGAATACGAAGACGGTCGCCCAGGCGAAGTGTTCCTCACCGTGTCGAAGCAAGGTTCAACACTTGCAGGCATCATGGACAGCTTCGCAAAGAGCGTGTCGTATGGCCTTCAGTACGGAGTGCCATTGCGCGCTTTCGTTGAAGCGTTCATCAACACCCGCTTCGAGCCAGCCGGCATGACCGATGACTCCGACATTCGTATGGCGTCATCCATCATCGACTACCTCTTCCGTCGCCTAGCAGTTGAATATCTATCGACTGACGAGCGTGCAGAACTTGGTATCTACACCCGTGAAGAGCGCATGCAGCCAACACTGCCAGGCGTTGAAGAGTCGGTTACCGACACTGCACAAGGCGTAGACGTCATCAGCGATCCGAAGACCATCCCATCGGTGCAAGATCTTGTTGCACAAATGGAAGCGTCGTCACATGCAGCAGTAACTCCAGCAAAAACTGGCGCAATCTGCTCATCATGTGGCTCAGCCAACATGCAGCGCGCAGGTGCGTGCTACGTATGTGGCGACTGCGGATCTTCGAGCGGCTGCTCCTGATCTAACGCTGCGAAGCACCATCTCATGACCAACGTTCGCGCAATGTTGGTTGGCAGTGTTGATGGTGTTTGGAAGCGACGCATTGAAACCCTCACCAGTGATTCACTTGGTGAGGGTGATGTGCTTATTGAGGTTGAGTATTCGTGCATCAACTACAAGGACGGGCTCGCGACTTCTGAAAAGGGAAAAGTTGCGCGCATTGATCCGCTGATTCCTGGCGTTGACCTTGCTGGAACTGTTGTTGAGTCAAATGATGCATCAATTGCTGTTGGCTCGAAAGTTATTGCACACGGCAATGACATTGGTGTTGCGCACAACGGCGGTTTTGCAACGATGGCTCGCGTGCCTGCGAAGTGGGTTATTCCAGTACCTGCAGGCCTGACCACCAAGACAGCCATGATGGTGGGCACTGCTGGCTTTACTGCGGCGTTGTCGGTAGATGCTCTTGAACGCGCTGGCTTGAAGACGGGAACTGGCCCAGTGCTCGTTACAGGAGCCACTGGCGGCGTTGGCTCGTACGCAGTGGGCATGTTGGCCGCGCGTGGATACGAAGTAGTTGCCAGCACAGGCAAAGCAAGTGAAGGCGAGTGGCTGAAGTCAATTGGCGCCACAGACATTATTGACCGCCGCGAAACATCGATAGAGCAAACGAAGCCGCTTGAAAAGGAACGTTGGGCTGGGGCAGTGGACTGTGTTGGCGGCAACACACTTGCATATGTTTTGCGCACTCTGAAATATGGCGCCTCGGTTGCGGCAAGTGGTCTTACCGGCGGCGCAAACTTGCCGACCACCGTTCTTCCGTTCATTTTGCGCGGCGTAAACCTGCTCGGTATCGACAGTGTGAACGGCTCGATGGATGACCGCAAGATGATGTGGACGCGCATTGCCACCGACTTGAAGCCAACATGGCTCGATACTCAAGAGTCAATCGTTGTTGGGCTCGACACGGTGGAGCCATATTTAGATGCAATTCTGAAGGGTCAAGTAAAGAGTCGCGTGCTCGTTGACCCGCGTATCTAGCTAGCCGTTAATGCGGCACGGCATGCGCTTAATGCCGTTAATGAAGTTGCTCTGCAAATAAGCAGGCTCTCCAGTAATTACCAAGTTTGGCAAGCGTCGACGAATCTCGTCGAACATCACTGCAATTTCGCGACGTGCCAAGTTTGCGCCTAAGCAGAAGTGTGGGCCGCCTGCACCGAAACCAACTTGGGCTGGTGCAAGTGTGCGAGCAATGTTGAACTGGTGTGGGTTCTCATAAATTTCTTCGTCGCGGTTACCCGAGTTGTACCACATCACCACTTTTTCGCCTTCTTTAATTTTCACGCCACGAATTTCGGTATCGCGTGTTGCAGTACGGCGGAAGTGAATTACTGGCGAAGCCCAACGAACAATTTCCTCAACAGCGCCTTTGGTCTTGCCTTCGAAGTCCGCGTACCACGCAGTTTTTTGGTCAGGGTGCTCTGTCAACTGCAACATGCCATGACTAATGGCATTGCGCGTTGTTTCATTGCCGGCAACAACGAGCAAAATAAAGAAGCTGCCAAACTCTTGCGAACTCATGCGGTCGCCATCAACAATTGAATGCATCATGACGCTTGTGAGGTCATCGGTTGGGTTGGCTAGGCGATCTTCGCCAAGTGCTTGTGCGTAAGCAAACATTTCGAGCGCCACAGTGATGAGGTTTTCTATAGTGCCACCGAAGTCTGGGTCGCCTGCACCAAGAATGACATTGGTCCATTCTAAAATTTTGCGTTCATCGCTTTCGGGAATGCCCATCATTTCGCAAATAATTTGCAGAGGGAATGGCGCGGCAATGTTGTCAACGAAATCGAATTCTTCATTTGATCCGTACTTTTCCAGCACCTTGTCCACGATGGACTTGGCTTTGTTCCTTACGTACTCTTCAATGCGAGTAATTTCCTTCGGCGTAAAACCCTTCGACACAATGGTGCGCAGGCGCACATGCTTTGGGTCGTCCATGCTGATCATGGAGCCGAAGAATTCATTCAACTCAACGGTGAGGTCGGCAATATTGGAGCCCTTGCCACTGCAGAACAACTCGGGGTTGCGGCTTACATGCCAAATGTCGTCGTGTTTGGTGAGTGCCCAGTAGCCAGGCCCAACAGGGAAGTTGGCTAGTGGAATTTCAGGGAAGAACTTCACAGGGGCTTCGCGGCGCAAAGTGGCAAACACCGACTCACGATGCTGGCGAGAACCCTTCCAAAATTCAGGGTCGGAAATGTTGATCGAATCCACTGCGACAGGGCTGAGTTCCATGCCGAAATGGTACCGTTGCTTCACTATTCACTACGGATCGAACGGAGTTCTCAATGTCCGAAGCAGTCATCGTCGCAACCGCCCGCAGCCCAATTGGTCGTGCCAATAAGGGTTCACTAATCGAACTTCGTCCAGACGACATGGCGGCACAGATTGTGCGCGCACTCATGGCCAAGGTTCCTCAGGTGAAGGCAACCGACATTGAAGACCTCATGCTCGGCATTGGTCAACCAGCTGGTGAAGGCGGTTTCAACATTGGACGTATGGTCGCAATTCTTGCTGGCCTCGACGATGTTCCTGGCGTAACCGTTAACCGTTACTGCTCGTCAAGCTTGCAGACCATTCGCATGGCTGCACACGCAATTAACGCTGGCGAAGGCGGTTGCTTCATTGCGGCTGGTGTTGAAACGGTAAGCCGTTACGCATCGGGCGCAAGCGACATGGCTCCGAACGCAATTTTCAAAGGCCCAGGCGGACGCACGAAGGAGCGCGCTGCAGGTGGTCAAGGAACATGGACGCCAGCAGCTGGTTTGCCAGACGCTTACATTGCCATGGGTCAGACAGCAGAAAACGTTCGTGAAATTGAAGGCGTTACTCGTGTAGAGATGGACGAATTCGCAGCACGTTCACAGCAACTTGCCGTGAAGAACCAGCAGAACGGTTTCTTCGATCGCGAAATTTCAGGCCTCACACTTCCAGACGGAACTGTTGTTACTAAAGACGACGGCCCACGCGATGGAACCACTGCCGAAGGTCTTTCACAGTTGAAGCCAGCGTTTCGCCCAGACGGACAAATCACTGCAGGTAACGCATGCCCATTGAACGACGGTGCAGCAGCAGTGTTGGTCATGAGCGCAACGAAGGCAAAGCAACTTGGACTCACCCCACTTGCACGAATCATTTCGTCAGGCGTGTCGGGCTTGAACCCAGAAATCATGGGACTCGGACCAATCGAAGCTTGCCGTCAAGCAATGAAGCGCGCAGGCATGACCATCAACGACATCGACCTTGTTGAAATTAACGAAGCATTTGCTGCCCAGGTAATTCCTTCAGCGAAGCACCTCGGTATCGACATGGACAAGTTGAACATTCATGGCGGCGGAATTGCACTTGGTCACCCATTCGGTATGACCGGCGCACGCATCATGACCACACTCATTAACGGATTGCAGACAACAGGAAAGACTGTTGGCATGGAGTCCATGTGTGTTGGTGGTGGCCAAGGAATGGCCATGATTGTTGAGCGTTTGAGCTGAACTAAGCCGATTGTTCTCGCCGGTTCAGTCGCCACAACATCAGTGCGGCTGAACCGGTAAGAACGCTCATCAGTAATCCCACTGCGCCGAATGCGGCGAGTGATCCGAACCATCCGTACAGCGATGGTGTGGTGAATGCAAGAAGCATTGACATGAGCAAGCCGGATGCTCCAGCAAGACCTTGCGCTGCAGATGCGCGACCAACAGGTGCGGCCTTCGCAACTGCAGCAGCAGAAGACGGATACATCATTGCTTGTGCAATGCCTTCGAAAACGTTGAGTACGACAACGGGAGCCAGCGAGCTGAATGCGCCATAGCCGGTTACGGCAGGAATAACCAGCAACATCATCCACATGGCAATGCGTTGTGGATCGTGTTTGTCGGCAAGCTTTCCGCCAAATGAAGAAAAGATAAAAAATGGGACGGTGTACAACGCGAATGAAATACCCACCATTGCGTTTCCACCACCAAGGTCGGTGAGGTAACGGTCCCACAGTGCATCGAAAATTCCAACTGGTGCCTGAATGGCCATGGCCACCAATACCGCAATACGCACTCGTGGATGCCGTAACAATTCAAAGCTGGGCTTACGAGAATCGGAAGAAATTGGAAGTACAGGAAACGATCTAAACGAAATGGTGAACATGGCGAGCAAGTTCACAGCGCCAAACAATGCAAACACTGCACGAATGCCAATTGGGTCGAGCAACAAACCACCAAACAACGGGCCAGCAACAAAGCCGAGCAACTCAACTGCGGCAAGTCGGCCCAGGCGTTCGCCGCGGCGCTCGGGGTCGACATGGGCAATGAGTGCGCGCACTGCAGGAAACACAAACCCAAACGAAGATCCGATTACTGCGCGAGCGATGATGAATTGTGGAAGCGAATTTCCCGTTGCCATGAGCAGCGAGCCGAATGCGCCAATCATCATTCCCGACATGATGAGTCGTTTCGTATGGCCACGATCGGCAAATGGTGCAACAAACAACTGCACGAGGAACCCGCTTAAGAAACCAGCGCCAGCGATTAAACCAAGACCAGAGTCTGCGAACTTGTACTTGTCTTGTAAGTCGCCAAGTGCAGCAAAAATAACCGAGTTAGAAGTAGCAACAGCAAACGAGCACGACATCAGCAATAACGCGTCGGAGCGATGGTTGCGTTCAATGAGCATGCGAAAGTTCCTAGCGACCGAGTTCGTTTAACACTGCTTGGCCAAACTCTGGCCAACACTGCATTGCCCACTCGTCGAACTCACGGTTGGTGAGTGCAAAGCACGTCACGTTGGCAACAGGGTCGTGCCAAATAAATGTTCCGCTTCCACCGAAGTGTCCAAACGTTGACGCGCTGTTGCGTGGCGCTGTCCAGTGCGGGTGTTTCGCGCCACGAATTTCTGGGCCAAGTCCCCACGGGCACGGCGAATATTTTCCAAGCCCTGGAACAACACCTTCAAGGTCGGGGAACTGCGGAGTGGTTGCCTCGATGTAAGTGCTGAGTGCAATCACTGTTGGTCGTCGTAGTTCTTGTGCGAACTTTGCCATGTCTTCAATGGTGCAATGAATGTCTGCTGCAGGGGAGCCAAGTAGTTGCGCGGTTGTCATGTTGAGTGGCGCGAACAATGCCTCTTGCAAGTACTGGGCAAAGCCCATGTCCACAAATTCGGAAACGTATTGAGCGGCCATGTTGTAGCCGGTATTCGAATACACACGCTTGCGCTCTGGGCTAATGATGCTCGCTTCGGTATCGAACCCGTAACCACCTGCGTGACACAGCAAGTGTCGAAGTGTGCAACCAGGTTGGCCCACTGGGTCGTCGAGTGAAATTGATCCATCTTCAACGGCAATCAGTGCCGCCCAAGCGGTCATCACTTTGGAAATTGAAGCTAAGCGAAACGAATGGTTGTGCTTGCCACGCGTAAACAAGTTGCCGTGATTGTCGATTACTCCGGCGGCTACGCCATCAACGGGCCACGAGTCAATAAGTTTTAATGACTCCAAAGATGCAGCGCCCACAGGCACTAATTATTGCTGCGAATCAGTTCTGCAACGCGGAATGCCAAGTCAATTGACTGACGGCCATTCAGGCGAGGGTCGCACACGGTTTCGTAGCGAGTATCGAGGTCATCGTTGCCAAGGCCTTCAGAGCCGCCCAAGCATTCAGTCACATTTTCGCCTGTGAGTTCGATGTGAATTCCACCTGGCCATGTGCCTTCAGCGCGGTGCGCCTTCACGAAGCCTGTGATTTCTTTAATAATGTCTTCGAGGTGACGTGTCTTGCGACCGTTTGGTGCACTATAGGTGTTGCCGTGCATTGGGTCGCATGCCCATACCACTGGGTGACCCGCGTCGCGAACTGCACGCAACAACGGACGCAATGCTTCTTCAACATCGTTTGCGCCCATGCGTGAAATGAGTGTGAGCCTGCCAGGAATACGAGCAGGGTTTAGCGTTTCGCATAACGAGAGCACATAGTCGACGTCGGTTGTTTTGCCGATCTTGCAACCGAGTGGGTTGCCAACACCGCGCAAGAATTCAACATGTGCGCCGTCTAGTTGACGAGTGCGCTCACCAATCCACAACATGTGAGCGCTGCAGTCATACCAACCACCGGTGAGGGAGTCTTGGCGGGTGAGTGCTTCTTCATAACCCAAAATGAGTGCTTCGTGACTGGTGTACACGTCTACTTGGTGTAATGCCGTGTTGGTTTCAGTATCAATGCCACATGCGCGCATGAACGCAAGTGCGCGCTCAATTTCGCTGGCAACATCTTCGTAACGCTTGCCTTCGGCGCTTTGTGCAACGAACTCTTGGTTCCATGCATGCACGCGGTTCAGGTCGGCGAAACCACCCTTGGTAAATGCGCGCACCAAGTTCAGCGTGCTTGCAGCTTGGTGATACGCCTGCACCAAACGATCAGGGTTAGGAATGCGAGCATCGGCGTTTGCGTCAGGACCATTCACCATGTGACCGCGGAACACCGGCAACTCAACACCATTTACGGTTTCGGTGTTATTCGAACGTGGCTTGGCGAACTGACCAGCAATGCGACCAACTTTTACAACAGGCACGCCCATTGAGTAGGTGAGCATGACGGCCATCTGCAAGATGACGCGCAACTTTTCGCGAATGTTTACCGCACTGAACTCTTCAAAGCTTTCTGCACAATCGCCAGCCTGCAACAAAAACGCATTGCCGCTTGCAACCTGACCAAGTGCGGTCTGTAACGAGCGTGCTTCGCCAGCAAACACCAACGGCGGGAATGCCGAAATTTGTTTGAGTGCGTTATCGAGCGCGCCAGTGTCTGGCCACTGTGGTTGTTGCACGGCAGGAAAGGTCTGCCACGATGAAGGAGTCCAGTTGTTGTTCATGATTGGGCTCTCAGTGTACGAATGAGGCGCCGCTAAACCCAGTGGGTTTAGACGGTCAGGAAATCGCCGGCGTCGTCACGCAACGAGTCAACTGCGCGGCTCACCAAACGGCGGGCTGCTTCAGCGGTTACGCCAAGCTCTTCGCCAACTTGGCGGAAGCTCTTGCGCTCACCGTCGTGCATGCCAAAGCGTGCTTCAACGGCGTAACGGGCGCGCTCATCGAGCGTGTTCAACAGGTCGTCCAAAAGGTCGGTGTCCACCATGGACATCACGGCTTCTTCTGGGCTGATGTCATCGTTTGGAACGAGGTCGCCAAGTGTTGCGTCGCCATCGTCACCAATGGTCTTGTCGAGCGAGACCGGGGTGGTGAGGCGGTGCAATTCGGCATTCATGGCATCCAGGCCTTCGGCATCGCCCGAGCCCTGACGAAGTGCTGCACGCAAGGTTGCGGAGCGGTCACCAGGAATACGAATGAGGCTTGCCTTCTGGTCGAGCGCGCGGCCAATGGCCTGACGGATCCAGAACGTTGCGTAGGTGGAGAACTTAAAACCACGGCGCCAGTCAAACTTGTCTACTGCGTGCTCGAGGCCCAAGTTGCCCTCTTGAATGAGGTCGAGCAAGTCCATGCCCTGTGGCAATGGGTAACGACGGGCGATGGAGACCACCAATCGGAGGTTCGAGCGAATGAAGTGGTCCTTAGCCTTGGCAGCCGCACGAAGGTCGGCGCGAAGGGCAGCACCGCGCTCGCCAGCCTCAAGCTTCTTGGTGGCATCGCGGCCCTTTTCGATGGCCTTTGACAAGTTGCGCTCATATTCTGCGTTCAGAAGGGGAACTTTGCCGATTTCATTGAGGTAGAGACCGATTGCGTCAGACATGTGATTTTGGACCTTTTCTTGCGGGGGTGGGGGGTTGCTAAAACCCGTTTTAAGGGGTAGTAGCGGGGTATTTGACATTAGTTCATCGGCACGTTTTTGTGAAGGGGTTAGCAGAAACTTTTTTTATTTTTATTTCCCTTATAGATATTGGTTTCTAGACTGCAAGGGTGACCTCGACCGCCAGTTTGCGCATCGGTCTGTTCGGCGGCACCTTCGATCCGCCACATGTTGGTCACTTGGTAACCGCTGTAAACGTGCGGCACGCCCTCAATTTGGACATCGTTATCTTGATGGTGGCCAATGACCCGTGGCAAAAGTCGGGTTCGCGCGACGTAACCACTGCACAGGATCGCTTTGCAATGGTGGAAGCAGCAGTCAGTGTGGTGGATGGAGTGGTTGCGGGGCGCGATGAAATTGATCGCGGTGGCCCGAGCTACACCGCCGACACACTGATGGCGCTTGCAGAGAAACACCCAGGCGCGGAGTTGTTCACCATTGTGGGCGATGATGCCGCGGCAGGTCTTCCGTCGTGGACGCGTGTTGATCAAGTTGCACAGTATTCGCAATTGGTCGTGGTCGACCGACCGGGCGTTGCTGTGGAGTTGCCGAAACAGTTCAACTGGTTGCGCGTGGAGTCACCGCGACTTGAAGTGAGCAGCACCGATTTGCGTTCGCGCTTTAGCGACGGTCGACCACTTGATTACTTGGTGACCGAGCCCGTGCTTCATGTCATAGAGCAGCGCGGTCTGTATGGGTCTGCTGCGAGAATGAATGAGTCATGACCGCCATTCCTTCACGCCAACGTCGGCGCTTACTCGCAGCTGCAATGTGCGGACTTGGCGCAGCATGCTTGTTGCCGGTTGGCGTGGTATTCGGCGCGAAGTCATTACTTGGTTCATCGGGTGGACAAAATGTTGATTCAACTGGTGCACTGAAAATTCCTTCAACGCCTGCGGCGCTGCTTGCAACCATCAACGATGCAAATGACGTCACAAGTTTGACTGCGTTCGTGTTAAACACCACAGGAGTTGGTGGAACAATTATTTCGCTTCCGGTTGGAACGCGTGCAGACGTTGTAGCAAATCAGGCGCCACATCGCTTGGGCGATACGTATGCGCAAGCGGGCATGGAGGCATTGTTGCTCGATGCAGAAGGTGCACTCGATGTGACGTTCAGTGTTGCTGCTGCGGTTAGCGCAAATGATTTAACTGGTGTGTTTTCGGTTCTGCCATCCATCAATGTGAACTTTGATCAACCGGTGGTCACGAGCAACTTGGTTATGCCAGACCCTGCGTCAACAACCACTGTGAAGATGAAGGCAACAGAGACAACACTTCCACCACAACCGGTGCCGGTTGACAACGAAGTGTTTCCTGCTGGCGCGACAACTCTGAGCGCAGATCAAATTGCAAGTGTTCTTGTTGCAAAACGTGTTGGAGAACCAGAGTCAGATCGCATGGCGCGAGTGAAGTCGTTGTGGAGTGGAATCGCTACAGCAGTTGGCGAAGGGCTTACACCAGAGCAAGCACAAATTACCGATACAAGCGTTGCTGGTGAAATACCGAGCGATATCGGTTCGTTCATGCGCAGAGTATTCGCTGGACCAATTCAGGTATGGCAACTGAGCGGACAGCCGCTGTCTGGCGCAGATAATCCAGCAGGACTCGACCTATATGCACTCGACAAGTTTGAAGTGCTCATGATTTTGGCCAACGTGGCTCCAAGCAGTTTGTCGCTGCCAACAGGTTCGCTCACGGTGCAGATTGATAGCTCGTTTAACGACCCGAATGTCACGCGTGCCGTTGTAGAGCGACTGAATTACATCGGCTTGTCTGTTGCTTTGATTCGCGAACTTGAAGGAACAGTGAAACAGCAAACATCCATTCGTTATTCAGACCCGGCCATTGTGGATATTGGCAAAGCCGGCCTGGAATCGGTGTTGGGCAAGATCAAATTCATGAAGAAAAAGCAGCCCGTGCAGGGAATTAGCGCTCAAATCGTGATTGGCAAAGATTTTATGGACTTCATCACTGCGAACCCAGAGCTTCCAAGCACTACGGTGGCGCCAAGTGAATAAGACAATGAACAAAACTGACGCTGCTGAAGTTGCTGTCATTGCGGCACGCGCTGCCGATGAGAAGCAGGGCAGCAACATCATCGTTCTCAATGTCGGTGACATTCTGGCAATAACCGAAATGTTTGTGGTAGTCAGTGCCAGCAACTCGCGTCAACTGCGCACCATTGCCAACGAGATCACCGCGAAAATTCGCGAAGAGTCCGACCGTCCGTTACTACGCAGCGAAGGCATGTCGGAGCAGCAGTGGGTGTTGCTCGACTACGGCGATGTGATTGTGCATATCTTCTCTGAAGACATTCGTGAGTTCTACGAAATTGAACGCCTGTATCAAGACGTTCCTGTCGTTGACTGGCAAGCCATCGCCTAACCCGTAAGGGATTTTTGCTCTCCGGCACAGTGTGTACTGTGTGCCAAGGGGGTATTTGTGGGGGCACATATTCCGTCGTCTATAGGCGACGTTAATCAGGAGTGGTTTAAGTCTGCACTGGGTTGGGAAGTCGATTCAATCGATTGCAACCAGATTGGTTCAGGCATTGGCGTGTCGAGCGCGCTGTATCGATGCAAACTGACGGGTCCAAAATGTCCGTCTTCGGTCATTGTCAAACTTCCGGCACTCGATGAAGCAGCGGTGTTCACCAGCACCATGCTTCGCATGTACATCCGTGAAGCGAATTTCTTTAATTCACTCGTTCATGAAATGCCAATTCAGGTTCCTGTTGGCTATCTCTCGTTGATTGATGAAGAGACAAGCAAGTTTGTGGTGGTTATGGAAGACCTTGGCAACATGCGAATCATTGACCAAAACATTGGAATGACGATTGAAGATGCGCGCAAGTCCATTGATGCCGCAGCGAAAGTACATGCCAATTGGTGGGGTAAGGGCGACGCACTTGCAGAAGCGGGTAAAACGGTCAGCCTCGGCGATCCTATTTATCCCGCAGTATTGCCATTCGTGTTTGGTGAAGGCTGGACGAAGTTGACGGCCGAGATGTCATTGCCACAAGCGATTCTGGAAATTGGTCCGCACTTCAGTGAAGCGCTTCCAAAATTGCTGAGCAGCATGGTGGTTGGACCAAACACGTTGTGTCACGGCGACTACCGCGCAGACAACTTGTTGTTCAATGAAAACAATGAGCCTGTTGCTATTGATTTCCAATTGTTGGGCACAGGCACTGGCGCATACGACATTGCATATTTTGTAACGCAAAGCCTCACGCCTGAAGTTGCGAGCAAACACGAACGCGATTTGTTTGATCAATGGGTTACTGCGCTGATCACTCATGGTGCGCCAGCCGGCCTTGTAGACCGCGACACACTGTGGTTGCACTACCGAACTGCCGCATTGTTCTGCCTTGCATACCCAGTAATTGCAAGTAGGGGAATGGACTTGTCGGACCCACGGCAGCGCACGCTGATTGAAGTAATGACCAACAGGTTTGACCGCGCAGTACGCGAGCTAAACCTGGCTGAGTTGTTGTAACACACGCCGATCCATCTACATTCTTAAACGTGGAAATCATCCTTGTTCGTCACGCACTGCCTGTGCGCATTGAATTGGAAACAGGAATTGCCGACCCCGAATTGTCGGTTGAGGGCCACGAACAGTCCAAGAAACTTGCGGCTTATTTAGCGAGTGAGCAAATAGATGCGGTGTATGTAAGCCCACTTCGACGTGCGCGTGAAACGGCACAGCCACTCATTGAAAAGCTTGGCATTCAGTACGAAATTTGTGAAGGTGTTGCCGAGTTTGATAGAAACTCTAAGGAATATGTTCCCGCCGAAGAATTGCGGGCAACCAATGATCCGCGTTGGCAGAAAATGATGAAAGGTGAATGGGATGAAACCGCCGATTCACCAGAAGTATTCCGCGATCGTGTGATTGCTTCGATTAACGAACTCATTGATCGACACCCAGGCCAGAAGGTTGCCGTGGTGTGTCACGGTGGGGTTGTCAATCAATACCTTGCGTATGTTCTTGGCATTTCAACACAGATGGGTTTTTTCTACCCTCAGTACACCTCGATTCACCGCGTTGCAGCCTCGCGTTCCGGTGCGAAATCAATCGTCAGCATCAACGAGGCCTCCCACCTTCGCTAGGTATTTTCACCTTCGTTTCTATGGCAACATTGGGGAATGGCAATGGATCTTGCGCAGATAATCGACCTTGATCGGTATCCCATCCATGTAGATGGTGAAGCACGACGAAATTTGGTTTCCAGTGTTCAAAGCGAAATTCGCTCTGTTGGCTGCGCAGTAATCAAGCAATTTGTAAAATCAGAAGCCATTCCCGCCCTCGTTGCTGAAGGCGACAGAGTTTCGCATTTGGGTCATCGCAACTTCAATCGCACGAATCCATACTTCACGCAGTTGCCTCCCGATCTTCCTGACACACATCCACTGCGTCGTTTTTACGATCGGTCAAACGCGTTCGTGCCCGCCGACAATTTCGGAGACGACAGCATTATTCGTTCGCTGTATGAATGGCCCTCGTTCGCTCCGTTCATTCAAGAGGTACTCGAAGAGCCTTCCTTCTATCGATATGCCGACCCACTTGCCGATGTTGTTATCAACTTGGCAGAAGAGGGGAATGGTTTCCCATGGCACTTCGATACCAATAACTACACCGTCACACTTGCTATTCAAAACGCAGAACATGGTGGCGAGTTTGAATTCAGTCCTAACCTGCGAACACCAACGGATGAAAACTATGACGGTGTTGGGCAAGTGTTGGACGGCGATCAGTCGCTGATTCATACGTTGCACCTCGAGCCTGGCGATCTGCAGATTTTCAAAGGTCGCTATTCGCTGCATCGAGTGACTCCGCTCAGCGGCTCCACCATGAGGTATGTCGGAATTTTTAGTTTCACTGAAATGGAAGGCGTTGTCGGCAGCCCAGAACGCACCAAACAGTTATACGGACGCGTATTGCCAATTCACCTTGAGCGTGCAGGCATGCGCGGCGACGCCCTAGTTGATTGACACGAATTCGCACGTAACTTTCGTACCGCTGCTGATACCTCGGGGACAAGGGTATGTTTAGGACATGAAACTCGGACCCGGATTGACATTTTCTTGGAAGCGTGCATTAGGAGTTACCAAAGCTAAGCGAAAAATTTCGCGAGCAACTGGAGTTCCTCTGACACGACAGGGCAGGCGGAACAAGGTAGGCCGTTGGATGGGAATGAAGTAAATACGAAATGAAAAATTTTCCTGCAATTTCCACATTTGCCATCATCATTTTTTTGATTTGGCGAAGTCGGAAAAACGCCAAGAAATCTGGAAAAGCATCAAAAAAGTCTTCACAAAAACGTGATGTCTCAATGATTGATTCTGAAATCACCGCGATTACAGATGAGATTGATTTCTTTTCAACGTACAAGGATCATGATGTTGCACATGCATCAGACTCAATTGTGTTGCAGAAAGACGAGCACCTGCTAGCTGAGGTGATTGGGGTTGGGTTTGTAGAAAACAAGACAACTGAAGACGGTGTATCTCCATTCCTACTTGATGAAGGCGCATTTATCATCACCACTGTGCGAGGTGTGTTTGTAGGAAAAACTATGACTCATGATTTTCAGTGGACCAAACTTATTTCGCACAAATCGGAAACGGTGACGGAATATGTCAATATGGTCACGTATTTACCAGTCAGTAATAGACAAAAGATTTATGGCATCGCTACAGATATTGCTACCAATGGCATGCTGCAAAAAAGATTGAGTTTTGGTGTTGCGGTTGCGTTGGGACGGCAAGAGCAACATATTGACGGACTAAAGGCAGAGCGCGAGAAATTGATTCAAGAAAAGCGGCAATTGGTATCCGTTTCCACCGACAGTCCAGGATTGTCAAAAGGCTAAAGCCAAAACGCTAGGCTCTTTCAGGAAATAGCGGGGCTATAGCTCAATTGGTAGAGCGCTTGCATGGCATGCAAGAGGTCAGGGGTTCAATTCCCCTTAGCTCCACAATCATGGGGGAGAACTAGTTCATGTTGGACGGCGCGGTCACGCTTGAGCATGTCAACAAACTGTTCGGTGAGCGCACTGTTGTTAACGACGTCAACTTAGAAATACACGCAGGAGAGTTCTTCTCATTGCTTGGCCCTTCGGGTTGTGGCAAGACCACGACATTGCGCATGATCGGCGGGTTCGAGCTTCCCGATTCTGGCCGCATTCTGATTGACGGTCGCGATGTTACGCATGATGAACCGGAGACACGCCCACTGAACACGGTGTTTCAGAGCTATGCGTTGTTTCCACACCTCAACGTGTTTGACAACGTGGCTTTCGGCTTGCGCTTTGAAAAGCCGGGTTCGGTGTCGAAGAAGTCGGACAAAGAGCGCGTCATGGAAGCACTTGAACTCGTTGCGCTTGGAACATTTAGCGAACGCCGAGTTCCACAATTGTCTGGCGGAGAACAACAGCGTGTTGCGCTAGCCCGCGCATTGGTGCTTGAACCAAGCGTGTTGTTGCTGGACGAGCCGCTTGGTGCTTTAGATGCACAGTTGCGTGCACGTTTGCAGGTTGAACTTGCATCGTTGCAGCGCCAAATTGGCATCACGTTTATTTATGTGACGCATGATCAGCACGAAGCGTTCACCATGAGCGATCGCATTGGTGTTATGCGTGACGGCAAGCTGATTCAAGTTGCACCACCGCGCGAGATTTACGAAAAGCCAGCAACTATTGATGTCGCAAAGTTTGTTGGTGCAGCAAACTTGCTGCCTGGTCGCGTGGTATCAACTGGCGTAGTGGAAATCTCTGGCGTGAAGTTTGCTGCCCCGCAAAGCGCACCAATGGGCGATGGCATGGTGATGATTCGCCCGGAACGAATTCATGTTGGTACGGGCTCACAACAGGCAATCATTGAGCGCGTGACGTTTGCTGGTTCATCGCTGCGCATTGCGCTCAACATTGGTGGCGTGAAGTTGGTGGCAGAAATTCCTAATGACGAGAATTCTCGCAGTTTGGAAGAAAATGCAACAACCAATATTGACGTACTTCCTGACGCAGTGCGTGTGTTGCCGCTGAACTAATTATTCACCCATTCGGGTCAGGTCGGCAAGCGCTGCTTTGAATCCACCTGTTTCGCCATGGCGTTTGCGCCAGAGCGACAAACCAAACACGCCAATAGTGAGTGCGGTGAACGTGGTGAGAACAAGCAAAGTGGCGAGTGCGTTTAGGGCAGGAGTTGCTCCCCCTTTTACTGATGAGTAAATACGTAGCGGAACGGTTTCCGAATCGACTCCTGCAGAAAGAAAACTGGTGATCACGAAGTCGTCGATTACAGTGGCGAATACGACAACGAAGCTGGCCATTATTGAGGGCCAGAGCATTGGCATAAGTACAAAACGCAATGCCTGGAACCGTGTAGCCCCGAGGTCTCGCGCAGCCTCCTCGAAACTTGAACCAATTGACACCAAACGTGCGCGCACGATGACCACCACGGCCGAAACCGAAAAGGTCACGTTGCCTAGCAACTGAGCTGGGTATCCAAGTGGAATTCCGCTGAATAGGCGAGTGAAGGTAAGCAGCAAGGCAGCACCAACAACGATTTCCGGTGTGATGAGCGGAACAGAAGTCATTCCTTGCACTGCAGTTGCACTCCTACCCTTCATGCGATGAGAGCCAATAGCGAGGGCGAGCCCAAGTGGGGTAACGATAATCATGGTGGTTACGGCAAGAACGAGAGAGTTCACAATTGCGTGACGCATGGAGGGGTCGTGAAGCACCGATGCATATTTGTCACCAAACCACCAGCGGAATGAAAAGCCTTTCCACACCGTGCGGCTACGCCCATCGTTGAACGAATAGATAACGGCAATCAAAACAGGAACAAGGCTCCAAATGATGTAGCCCCAGATAATGATGGGGAGTGCTTTAATGCGACGCGTGGAAACCGATGTCATCGAACGCGCTCCTTGCCAATTTTAGAAGTACTGCGTAAATACCACGACAGCGCTACAAGCAACAATGTGGAAAGCATGATGACAAGAATTGCGCCGCGCTGAGGCTGACTGCTGTTGTTGATGTAGTAGTCAATTTGGTTGCCCAGCATTTCGGTTTTTGGTGATCGTGAAAGCAAGTCGTTCGTGTAGTAGTCGCCAAACATTGGAAGAGCAATCAATACGGCTGCTGCAGCAACTCCGGCTTTAGCCATCGGAACAGTGACCACGCGAAAGGCCTGGCGCGAGGTTGCGCCAAGGTCGCGAGCTGCTTCAACAAGTCGCCAGTCAAGGCGCTCAAGCGTTGCGTACAGCGGCAATATGAGGAACGGCACGTATCCATAGACAAGTCCAAGAATGACGGTGATGGGAGACCCATCAAGCCAGTTGTAATGAACGCCGAACATGCCAACGAAGCGACTGAATAGCCCAGACGGGCTGAGCAAGTTAACCCATGCCAACATGCGCATTAAGTAGTTCACCCAGAACGGAGCAATGATGAGCAGCAGTAACAGCATGCGCCGTTTTCCTGCATGTCGAGCCAAGTAGTACGCAACAGGAAAACCGATTGCGAAGCTAATGATCATTGCGCTCACGACGTACACAATGGTGCGAGCAAATACTCCGCGAAGCGGGCCACTGGTCACGCTGCTGAATACGGCACCAAACTCGTTGAAACTCCAGTGCATTGGGTTCCACTGTGGAATCGCATCGCGAAAGATTGGGTCAACAGAACCAAAGGCAACGCAGGCGACAGCATAGAACGGAACTGCAAAAAAGAACAGCAGCCAAAATGCACCGGGGGCGGCAAGTGCTGCCCAGAGTCGGGCGGCTTTTTTCACACTTAGCCCGCGGTGAACGTCGTCCAGACGTCGTTCCAGAGTGCATCAGTTTCTGGGGTGAGGCTGACAAGACGCTTTCCGGCTTGATACTTGGCGTCATCGATTACTGCATCAACAAGTGTTTCTGGAATTGCACCTGAGTTGATCAGCGTTTCTGCGTTCACGTTGGTGAGAGCAGGTTGGTAACCAACATAGGACTGGTTCTTCACAGCAACATCGTTGTCGAGCAAGTAGTTAATGAACTGGTGGGCAGCCACCGGTTTTGCTGAAGCCTTTGGAATGCAGAGAAAGTCGTTTGCCGTAATGGTGTTTTCTGGATACCAGAATCCAAGAACATCTGCAG
>JBAXBR010000027.1:0-18746 GCA_037141855.1 Actinomycetota bacterium
TTCCGAGGTAGCTCAGCTGGCAGAGCAACGGACTGTTAATCCGTGGGTCGTGGGTTCGATCCCCACCCTCGGAGCGAAAGCTCCCATCACGCGTGCCATCGCGTGAGCAATGCTGTAATGCGGGCCAGTAGCTCAGTGGTCAGAGCAGGGGACTCATAATCCCTTGGTCGTGGGTTCAATCCCCACCTGGCCCACCACTGTGTCCAATATGTAGCGAGCCAGTGTTGGCATCGTTTGAATGAGGGTGACAGGCTCGCAACTATGCAATTTGATGTAGCGGTAATTGGTGGAGGGCCCGCAGGTTCTTCGGCTGCCATCACTGCTGCGCGCGCCGGGTTGCGTGTGGTGCTCGTTGAAAAGGCGCCGTACGGTCGCGACAAAGTATGTGGTGACGGTTTAACTCCGCGAGCGATAGCCGCGCTTGATGATCTGAACATCGATCACTCGGCGGCACATCGCATTGATGGTCTGCGAATGATTGCTGGAAAAACACAACGCGAACTCGCGTGGCCAACTACTTCGCGGTTTCCAAATCATGGCGCAGTGTGGCCACGACAAAAGTTTGACAACTATTTGCTCGACATTGCAATGAAGTCTGGTGCTGAAGTTCGCTTTGAATCTGAAGCGCTACCAGTACTTGAGCAAGACCGAGTTGTCGGCGTGCAAGTGGGTAGCGAAGTGCTTCGTGCTTCTTTGGTGATCCTGGCAACAGGTGCGCAAGGGGCAGCAGCAAAAATGCTTGGCGCAGTTCGCGACCCGGATGAAACGTTTGGTCTAGCGATTCGCGCATATGCGCCAACTCCTCGCCATGCCGAGAGACATCTTGAAGCGTGCCTCAGTTTGCGTGATGAGCACGGCACACCGGTTCCTGGTTATGGATGGATGTTTCCTGCAGGAGACGGCACCGTGAATATCGGTGTTGGTGCACTCAGCACGATGAAGGGTTTCAAGAAGCTCAATCTCAATACGTTGCTCGACCAGTACGCGTCAATCGTGCGCGAACCGTGGTCGCTTGGTGACTATATAGATAAGCCGCGTGCGTGGCGCTTGCCGATGAGTTGTATTCGCCGGCACGGCCCTGGTTGGGTTGCAGTGGGAGACGCTGCGGGTTTTGTGAACCCAATGAATGGCGAAGGCATTGACTACGCGCTCGAATCGGGCATGCTCGCCATTTCGTGCTTTTTGACCAATCCAGAAACAGCAACCAGCGACTATGACAAGCAAGTTGGTGAGCGCTTCGATGCGTTCTTGCGTACGGGTCGCAGATTCAGTTTCATTATTGGTCATCCATGGTTGTTGAAGCCAGGGTTGCGTGTGGCAGTTGGTTCGCAAGCAGCAGCTGATGTCACGCTCGCCGTCATGGGCAATCTCATCGATTCATCCACGCCTGGTGCTGCTGGTCGTGTGATGCGTTTCGCAGATAACGCTCTTCGTCTTGCGGATCCGCTGTTGCGTCGCACCCGTGCAAAGGCGTAAGCCCTAGTTGTCTACAGTTTGCGCATGACCGTTTCGTCGTTGCGCTCGCCACTTGTAGGGACAGTGGTTGCTGTAAAGGTGGCAGTTGGCGATGTTGTTTCAGCTGGCACAGAAATCTTGGTTATTGAATCCATGAAAATGGAGCACCCGGTTGTGGCTGAAGAATCGTGTCGAATTTCTGCGGTATTGGTAACTATTGGTCAAACCGTGAGCGATGGGGAAGCACTCGTTGAATATGTTGCAGAGCAAGTTGCACAAACTGGCGCAGTGCAAGAGGCCGAAACTTCAGGTGATCGCGCAGACTTAGCTCAGCTGCGCGATCGCCAAGCAAAGCTGCTTGACGGCGCACGAACCGAAGCAGTTGCAAAACGGCATGCCAAAGGTCAACGCACTGCGCGAGAAAATGTTGCTGACTTAATTGATGAAGGATCATTCGTTGAATACGGAAGTTTTGGAGTTGCCGCGCAACGAAGTCGCAGAAGTGAAGATGACTTAATTGCCAATACCCCTGCAGATGGGCTCATCACTGGACTGGCAACAATTAACTCTGAGGCATTCGGAGAGGGCAAATCGCATTGTGCGGTAGTTGCATACGACTACACGGTGCTTGCTGGCACGCAAGGATTCATAAACCACCGCAAGAAAGATCGCATCTTCGAAGTTGCGAAACGAAACATGATTCCTGTGGTGTTATTTGCCGAAGGCGGAGGCGGTCGACCCGGGGACACCGATGCTCCTGGAGTTGCAGGTCTCGACGTCATGTCGTTTGCATCGTTTGCGCAGCTCTCCGGACTCGTTCCGTTGGTTGGCATTGCATCGGGTTATTGCTTTGCGGGTAACGCTGCGCTACTCGGTTGTTGCGATGTAGTGATTGCAACTGAAAACTCGAACATCGGCATGGCAGGCCCGGCGATGATCGAAGGCGGCGGACTTGGTGTGGTGAAGCCAACAGATATCGGACCGATTGCGACTCAAACTGTGAATGGTGTCGTGGATATCCGAGTTGCCGATGAAGCGGAAGCCGTTGCAGTTGCAAAGAAATATTTGTCGTACTTTCAAGGAGCAACAACATGGTTCAATCGTCATAGCGACGAAGCATTGCGTGAACTCATTCCAGAACAGCGCACTCGCGTGTACGACGTTCGCTCCGTAGTTCACACACTTGCCGATATTGATTCTGTCCTCGAACTGCGCTCCGAATTTGGAATTGGCATGGTTACGGCATTTGCACGAATTGAAGGAAAGCCTGTTGGCATCGTTGCGAATAACCCGGCACATCTTGGGGGAGCAATTGACACACCGAGCGCCGACAAGATGGCGCGGTTCGTGCAACTCTGCGATGCATTCGATATTCCTCTTATTTCATTGTGTGACACTCCTGGTTTCATGGTCGGCCCACAGGCCGAAGAAACCGCGCAGGTGCGACATTTCTCGCGACTATTCGTGACGGCAGCAAGCGTGACCATTCCTTGGATCACTGTGGTGTTGCGCAAGGGCTACGGCCTAGGTGCGCAGGCCATGGCGGGCGGAAGTTTCCATGCCAAAGACATGATCGTTGCCTGGCCAACTGGCGAGTTTGGCGGCATGGGTCTTGAAGGGGCGGTGCGACTTGGATTCAAAAAAGAACTCGATGCTGCTGGTACGCCTGGGGAACGTCAAGAACTTGAAAATCGTCTCATAGCCGCTGCCTATGTGAGGGGTAGCGCCCTGAGCATGGCTAGCCATACGGAAATTGATGATGTCATTGACCCTGCTGATACTCGGCAACGCATATTGGGCTTGCTTGCGGCGTGTCCAACGCCACTGGCCAGAACGGGAAAAAAGCGCCCAATGATCGACACATGGTAAAACCGCGCAAATCGGTTGAACTATGATCGTATGACCAACAAACATACGTGTTTCTAGAGGCACGTAAGAGGGAGAAACAGAAAAATGAGAAAGCAGACTATTAAAGGTCTTGCTGTTGGTCTCGTTGCAGTAGTTGGATTGGCCGCTTGCGGTTCCAGCTCTTCATCAGACACGACAGTGGCCGCTGGTTCAGCAGGCTTGGCATGCGAAGTTACCGACACCGGTGGCGTTGATGACAAGGGCTTCAACCAGATTGCACACGAAGGTCTATTGCAGGCAGAGACACAGCTCGGTGTTAAAACCGATCTTCTCGAGTCAACAACAGACGCTGACTACGCACCAAACCTTCAGTCATTCGTTGACAAGGGTTGCAACGTCATCGTCACTGTTGGGTTCTTGCTCGCAGACGCAACTAAGGCAGCTGCAGAAGCAAACCCAACCGTTCAGTTCGCAATTGTTGACTCCAACACTTCGGCACCAAACGTTCAGGGTCTAACCTTCGCAACTGATCAGCCATCATTCTTGGCTGGTTACATGGCAGCAGCAACCACTAAGTCCGGCATCGTCGGTACTTTCGGTGGTATCAACATTCCACCAGTAGCAATCTTCATGCAAGGTTTCGCTAAGGGTGTTGAGTACTACAACGCTCAGAAGAAAACCTCTGTAAAGGTTCTCGGTTGGGACATTGCTAAGCAGGACGGAACTTTTACTGGTGACTTCAGTGACCAGACAAAGGGAACCAGCACTGCAAAGAGCATGGCCGACGAAGGCGCCGACATCATCTTCCCAGTAGCAGGTCCAGTAGGCCTAGGTGCATCGCAATACGCAATGGACTCAGCTGGCAAGGTAAAGATCATCGGTGTTGACGTAGACATGTCAATCTCGAACCCAACGCAGGCAGAAGTGTACGTAGCATCAGTCTTGAAGAAGATTGACTCTGCAGTACTTCAGGCTGTGAAGGACGCTCTTGCTAAGACAGGCGGCGGAACCGATTACCTCGGAACCCTTGCAAACGGTGGTGTTGGTGTAGCAATTACTTCAACAATCACTCCTGAACTTCAGGCAGAGCTCGATGCCGTAACAGCTGGCATCATCGACGGTTCAATCGTCACCAAGTAATTCTTCGCTCTCACGAGCGATTCAGTAGTTGGAGTGGGGGTCGCGAAAGCGGCCCCCATTTCTCTTTATGGCATGAGATGTTCCGCATTGATGTCGTGGTGCAGTAGTTGGTTAGTCTGTGATGCATGCGGAGTTTCCACTCATGAAGCTTGAGTTGCGCGGCATTACGAAACGTTTTCCCGGAGTTGTAGCGAACGACAACGTCAATCTCACGTTGAATACGGGTGAAGTACTTTCACTCATCGGTGAAAATGGTGCAGGCAAGTCCACGCTGATGAGCGTTTTGTACGGCATGTACAAACCCGATGAAGGCGACATCGTTATTGATGGAACGCCTCAGGTGTTTACCTCCCCGGCCGATGCCATTGCTGCTGGAATCGGCATGGTGCATCAACACTTCATGTTGGTGCCAGTGTTCACGGTTGCAGAAAACGTTGTACTGGGCGTTGAGCCAACGGGTGCACTGGGCAAGCTACATATTGACGAGGCACGTCGTATGGTGCGGGAGATTTCCGATAGGTACAGTCTCGACTTAGACCCCGACGCCGTTATCGAAGACTTGCCGGTAGGCGTTCAGCAGCGAGTTGAAATTGTGAAGGTGCTGTTGCGCGATGCAAAGGTTGTGGTCTTCGATGAGCCAACAGCCGTGCTCACACCAAGTGAGATCATTGAGTTTTTTGAGATCGTAAAAACTCTGGTGAGCGCCGGTCGAGGCGTGGTATTCATTACGCACAAACTTAAAGAAGCACTGAACATCGCAAATCGCATAGCCGTATTGCGTCGCGGAAAAGTAGTTGGCGAGGTCGACCCAAAGACAGCTTCGGAATCGCAGATTGCTGAAATGATGGTTGGCCGCCCCGTGCAGTTGACGGTGGATAAGGGCTCGGCAGCAGCAGGCGAAGTGGTGTTGAAAGTGACTGACCTTACGGTGCTTGATGCCGACGGAAGACCACATGTTGAAAACGTTTCTTTTGAAGTTCGTGCGGGAGAAATAGTTGGCGTTGCTGGCGTGCAAGGCAATGGACAAACAGAACTTGTCGAAGCCCTCACTGGCTTGCGTAAAGCGGCAGGAGGAACCATCACGTTGGATGGCAAAGACCTCACGCATTCCAATCCGCGCGAACGCCATCAAATGGGTATGGCGCACATTCCTGAAGATCGTCAGCGTCAGGGTCTAGTCGGTGGCCTGAGTGTTGCCGAGAATTTGGTTCTTACGCGTTATCACGACGACCAGTTTTCACATGGTGTGATCGTGGATTGGAACGCGGCAAATGCAATTGCGGACACATTGATTAGTGAGTACGACATTCGTACGCCAAGTAAAGAAACCGGTGTTGGGACCCTTTCTGGCGGTAATCAACAAAAGGTGATTGTGGCACGAGAGCTCAGCCGCGATTTACGACTGACCATAGCTGCGCAGCCCACGCGTGGAGTTGATGTGGGCAGTATTGAGTACATTCACTCGCGAATAGTGAAAGAGCGTGATGCTGGCACTGCTGTGCTCATCGTGAGTACGGAGCTTGATGAGGTAATGGCGCTTTCTGACAGATTGCTTGTCATGTTTCGAGGGAAAGTAGTAGCCGAGCTTGATCCAAAGAAAGTCACGCCAATGGAAGTTGGCCTGTACATGGCGGGCTCACGTCCAGATAGTGCGGTTAAAGCATGAAGAAGCTGTTCAATAAAATTGGAGAGCGTTTGAACCGCATCAGTTCAATGAAACTCACATTGCTTGCAGTGTTGTCTGCGCTCATCGTTGGTGCAATCATCATCATCATTTCCGACATTGACAAATTGCAGAACGGAAATATTGCAGGTGCATTTGCAACCGTTGGTGATGCTTACTGGGCTCTAGTTGTTGGTTCATTTGGGTCTTTGCGGGCTATTTCAAACACCATCAATAGTTCTACGCCACTGATTTTGTGTGGAATCTCGGTAGCGATTGCGTTTAAGGCGGGGCTGTTCAATATTGGTGCAACTGGGCAAATGCTCGCGGGTGGAATGTCCGCGTTGTGGGTTGGTTTCAGCATGCATGGCCCAGGAATCATTCAGGTGCCACTTGCAGTGCTTGCCGGCGCATTAGGCGGTGCAGCGTTCGGTGCAATTCCAGGAATATTAAAAGCTCGCACGGGGGCACATGAGGTGATTACCACCATCATGCTCAACAACATGATGGCTTTCTTTATTTTGTGGATGCTGAAAACAAATATGTTCCAGCGTGAAGGGCGCACCGACCCAATTTCTAAAATGGTCACAGCGCAAGGTCGATTGCCACGTTTGTTTGGTTTCCTCGATGGTCGTGCAGATTTGGTGGCACATGCAGGATTCTTTGTAGCGCTCGGGGTGGTCGCGGCGTATTGGTGGTTCTTGAAGAAGAGCACAACTGGTTTTGAATTCCGTGCGTATGGATTAAATGCTGATGCTGCTACATATGCAGGAATGCATGTCAAGCGGCTTACGGTGCTCGCCATGGTGTTTGCAGGATCTGTTGCAGGTATGGCAGGTGCCGCCGAAGTGCTTGGAACATATGGGTATGCGTCTGCGAACTTTGCAGGAAACATTGGTTTTGATGCCATTGCGATTGCATTGCTCGGTCAATCCAGTCCGTTAGGGACGCTGTTTGCAGCCATTTTGTTTGGTGCGCTGCAGGCAGGTGGCCGACAGATGCAAGTTGCTAGCGACGTTCCAATTGACTTAATTGTCGTCTTGCGTGCGCTGATCGTCATGTTTATTGCAGCACCGCTATTAGTGAAGAGCATTTGGCGCACAAAATCGGCAACCGTTTCTGCAGGACAAACATTTAGGGGATGGGGATCATGAGCATCGCAGTGGATTCAACAACACCAATGCTTTCGCTCGAGCAGCGTAAAAGAGCTCGCAATGTTGGTTTTTCACTGGTCTTCCTTGGGCTGGTTTGCGCATTTTTGTTAGCAGGGCGTCCTGGGAATGCCGGATTCAAACTTGTCGATACGTACACCTTGTTTCTGCCTGCTCAACCGTTTGCTCGTGCTCTCGCAGTCGCATTTATCGCGCTCGGCGCTATTCAACTATTTCGTGGTTTCGGGAAATGGACCAATGTCGTTCTTGCCATTTCGACTGGAACTTTCGTTATTGCATTCCTCACCTGGGCGGCTTCGGGCGGATCGTTCAGCCTGACTGGCATGTTGCAAGACACGGTTACCCGCAGTGTGCCCATCACGCTTGGTGCAATCGCAGGAATTTTGTGTGAGCGCAGTGGAGTGATCAATATTGCGATTGAAGGACAATTGCTTGGTGGCGCGTTTGCTGGAGCAGTTGTTGGCTCGTTGTACGGGCCTTGGGCAGGATTAGTTGGCGCGATGGCGATGGGAGTTGCGCTGTCTGCAATTTTGGCAGTGTTTGCAATTCGGTTCCGTGTTGATCAAGTCATCGTCGGTTTCGCAATTAACTTCTTTTCGCTCGGTCTCACCAGTTTCTTGGCGCAGCGAATTTTGACGCCTCACCCCGAATACAACATCGTGAAGCCGTTTAGGCCGTGGGCTATTCCATTGCTCAGCAAAATTCCTGTTCTTGGCGTGGTGCTGTTTACGCAAACCATATTTGTGTATATCTCGATCATTGCTGTTGTGGTGTCGACATGGTTCTTGTATCGAACACGGTGGGGACTTCGCACCCGAGCAGTTGGTGAGTACCCACAAGCTGCAGGCACTCTCGGAGTGGATGTCATTCGTTTGCGCTATCGCAACGTGTGGATCGCTGGCGCAGTTGCGGGACTTGGTGGAGCGTGGTGGCCATTAGGGACAGTTGGTCGATTTGATCAAAATATTACGAACGGTCGCGGCTTCATCGCGCTTGCTGCAGTCATCTTTGGCCGTTGGCATCCAGTCGGTGCGCTCACTGCAGCATTGGTGTTCGGACTGTCTGAAGCAATTCAGCTGAAGATGTCCAACCTGAATACGGGCATTCCTTCAGAGTTCTTGTTGATGGCGCCATACATTGTGACGCTCATTGTTGTTGCCGGTTTCGTTGGTCGCAGTCGCGCACCGAAAGCTGCCGGTCAGGCGTACGACGCCAGCAAGTAAGCGTTATTGAGATTTAGGTCTAAACGCTGCAACACCATTGCCCACCTCTATGTGAGCGCCTCCGATGATGTCGATGCAATAGGGGATCGCAGGCAACACAGCGTCGAGGCACTGCGCTATTGAAGTTGGTTTGCCTGGCAGGTTCACGATTAAGCATGTGCCGCGGATTCCTGCAGTTTGTCGCGAAAGAATTGCGGTCGGCACGTATTGCAGGCTGACTTGGCGCATCAGTTCGCCAAAGCCAGGCATCATCTTTGTGCATACGACTTCAGTGGCTTCTGGAGTGATGTCGCGGAGGGCAGGTCCAGTTCCTCCGGTAGTCACAATGAGTGAACAGCCTTCGGTATCGGCCAATTCGATCAATGTCGCGGCTACCACGTCGGTTTCATCTGGAACGATGCGCGAAACATCGGTCCACTCGCTCGTGATGTGTTTGCCGAGGTATTCGCGTATTGCTGGTCCACCCAAGTCTTCGTACACACCCTGTGACGCGCGGTCAGAGACTGTGACAACGCCTATGCGAGCTACTACCACTGCAACAACTTCACATCGTGTCGTCGGCTCGGGCGCGTAAAACGAAGTTTCAACGAACGAAGTACTTGCCGCAAGCCGTAACGGAACCCGACTCGAGTTAACGCAGCGTTAGAAAGTGTTTGCAGTCGATCGGTTGTTTGTCGCAGATTGAGAAGAAATGCCTGCTGAAGCGGGTCGAGTACGAACGATGCAGTTGATGCTGCGTAATTGTGTCGCTCGAAATGAAACCACTCATAGTCCTCGTGGTAAGTCTGTTCAATGAGGTCTGCGGTTTCACGATCGTAGACCTGTTCTGCTTTGATGCCAAGACCGCTGTTGAGGCGTTGGAGCGCAATGTTCGTTCCGCCTCGCGAGTTCAGTACGTCTGCCAAACGTTGCATTTCACCAGGTGTATCGATGCGAATAAACTCTTGGTATTCCAATTGGTTTGAATACAAGTTGTTGAACTGCGGTCTGAAGTGATCATCAATGGCAAAGGCATCGCGGTCGGCGTGAATTGCGCGAGCAAATTTTTTGAAGGTGGCCGCTACGTCTACACGACCATCGACCAATGCATCAGAGCACGCTTCCAAAATGGCTGCAGGTGTGCCAGGCGCCCTGAGGAACGCTCGGTTCTCCCATGATGAATATGCACGCTTTAATGGGTCACGCAATGCGGCAACGCGTAGCCAATCCGGCGACTGAATAGCTTCCCATTGTTCCTGCGGGGCCAGATCAAACATGCGCCGCAAGCCGTGCACGCGATAGTTGTGGATGGTCTGTTCCTGCGAGATATTTGGCGTGATAATTTCGCGGGCCGCTTGTTCGTTGTACGAACCTTCAATTTGTGAAATCAATAATTTCAATGTGCTACAAGCAACCTTTGTTGTTGGCACATACATCACCTTGATGCGCGGAGCGATTAGGGCATGGCCAATCATCAACGGAAGCTGTGGGTGCGGATCGTATTGCACGTTGACTATCTTTTCATGTCGCAACGCAGCAAAACGTCACGCAACAAAGCCGCTACGCACTGATCTAGCGATTCACCGCTAGCGCACAAGACGAATTCAGGGGTGGTAGGCGCCTCGTATGGAGCATTGACGCCGGAAAGACCAATGTTTGCTCCGGACTTCACCTGCGCATACAGACCTTTGGTGTCGCGCTTCTCGCATTCGGCAAGTGGGGTCGCAACATGTACTTCAACGAATTCCAAGTTGTCAGTTGTGTGAATGAGGCGAGCGAATTGGCGCCCAGAAGCAAACGGGCTAATGATTGGAACCAAGGTGATCGCACCAGAACCGGCAAACAACTTTGCAACCTCGGCCATACGACGAACGTTTTCTGCTCGATCATCGTCGGTGAACCCAAGATCACTATTCAGACCATGTCGCACATTGTCGGCATCCAATACGTAAGCAAACTTGCCCAAATCGGTTAACTGTTGAGCCAATTCGTGGGCGATAGTCGACTTTCCAGAACCTGACAACCCTGTGAGCCAGATAGTCATGCCATGAAATTCGTGCGCACCCCACAATTGTTCACGACTTACTTGTGGCTGATGCCAGACGGGTTGGTTTGCCGAGTTTGTCATGTGCGAGGAGATAACAACATTCCTGCACCAGCGGTTTGTCCTGTTGCTTCGTCAACGATAATAAAACAACCAGTAGTTCGGTTTTGGTGGTAATCATCAAACATCAGTGGAGCGGTGGTGTGCAATGTGACGCGGCCAATTTCGTTCATCGCTAATTGGTTCACACCAGTTTCGCGACTCAATGTAGAAATGTTCAATCGATAGAGCACTTCGGTAATTTTTGTACGCGCAACTTTGGTGGTGTGCTTGATGCTGTAAATCTTGCCTGGCTGCATTGGCGCTGCGTCATCCATCCAGCACAACATGGCTTCCAGTTCTTGAGATACTCGGGGCCTGTTGTTTGGACGACAAATCATGTCGCCACGTGTAATTGACAGATCGTCTGCCAGCAATACGGTGACCGCTTGTCCCGGTGTTGCTTCCTCTAGTGGCCCAAGCGGCGAATCGATGCCAGTGATGGTGCTAGTGAGCCCAGAAGGCAGCACCATAATTTCGTCGGCTACACGCAACACTCCGCCAGCAACTCGTCCTGCGTATCCGCGATAGTCGGGAAAGTCAGCTCGCTGCGGGCGAATGACAAATTGAACAGGGAATCGTGTGTCAATGCGGTTGTCATCGCTAGCGGTGTATACGTTTTCCAGATGATGCAACAGCGTTGGTCCTTCAAACCAATCCATGTTCGTTGAACGCGTCACCACATTGTCTCCTGCGAGAGCGCTGATTGGCAGGAAGGTCACATCTTGGAGATCAAGTCGTGATGCAAACTGTTCAAACTCTCCGCGAATGCGGTCAAAAACTTCTTGGTCGTAGCCAACGAGGTCCATCTTGTTCACGCAAATCACTAGGTGAGGGACACCGAGCAGTGAAACCAGCAAACTATGACGGCGTGTTTGTTCGATCACTCCAGTGCGCGCATCGATAAGCACAATGGCGAGGTCAACATTTGACGCACCAGTAATCATGTTTCGCGTGTATTGGATGTGGCCGGGGCAGTCAGCAATGATGAAAGACCGCTTCGGAGTTGCGAAGTAACGGTAGGCAACATCGATGGTGATGCCTTGTTCGCGCTCTGCGCGTAATCCGTCAGTGAGCAATGAAAGGTCGACATAGTCGTCACCACGGCGCTTGCTCACTGCTTCAATGTGCTCAAGTTGGTCTTCGAAGATGCTCTTCGAGTCGTACAGCAAACGGCCGATCAGTGTTGATTTGCCGTCATCAACAGAACCAACTGTTGCAAAGCGCAGGCGTTCCATTAGAAGTAGCCCGTTCGCTTGCGGTCTTCCATGCCGGCTTCTGACATGCGGTCATCGGCGCGTGTCGCGCCACGTTCTGTTACTCGGGCAACTGCGGTTTCAGCAATGATGTCGTCAACTGTGGACGCACTCGATGCAACGGCGGCTGTGCATGTTGCATCACCAACAGTTCGGAAACGCACTTGCATCTGCTCAACTGCGGCTCCTTCATCCGGAGGCAAAAAGTCGGTAACGGCCATCAGCATGTTGTCGCGCATAAAAATTGGGCGAGTGTGTGCGTAATAAATACTTGGCAAATCGATGTTGTACTGGCCGATAAATGTCCAGATATCGAGTTCGGTCCAGTTGGATAGTGGAAATATTCTGAAGTGTTCGCCTTGGCGGTGCCGACCGTTATAAATGCCCCACAGCTCTGGACGCTGATTCTTTGGGTCCCATTGGCCAAAGGAATCGCGATGGGAGAAAACACGTTCCTTCGCGCGAGCACGTTCTTCATCGCGTCGAGCTCCGCCGAATACGGCATCGAAGCGGTGCTCGGCAATGGAGTCGAGCAGGGTGACAGTTTGCAGCGGGTTGCGGCTGGCGCGGGGACCAGACACATCGGCAACCTTTCCGGCGTCGATTGAGGCTTGCACCGAGCCGACAATCAGCTGCACACCAGTATCTGCAACGCAACGATCGCGGAACTCAATAACTTCGGGGAAGTTGTGACCAGTATCAATGTGCATCACAGGGAAAGGGATGCGTGCTGGTGCAAAGGCGCGCATGGCCAGGTGCAGCATGACTACTGAATCTTTTCCACCCGAGAACAGCAGCACTGGGCGCTCGAACTCGGCGGCCACTTCGCGAATGATGGTGACCGACTCGTCAATCAGACCATCAAGCGAGGTTTTCATACGACTTCAGGTTAGTTGACGGACCTTCCTAATTTTTTGTAAAACGTAGTCATTCAATGGATTTTGGCCTAGTCAGACCGTGTTACTCTCGGGGCGTGCCACCCGGCGCGGAGAACCAACAATGACTATGCAAATTGCATAGGGGGAGAGCAATTAGATGAAAATGAAACACCTTAAGGGGATTGCCCTTGCGGCAGCTGCGGTCGTAGGACTCGTAGCATGCGGCAGCAGCAGTTCATCCTCAGACACCACAGCCGCCGCTGCTGCCGACTACAGCAACTTGAAAGTTGCCGTTGTCTACGTCGGCGTTCCTGGAGATGCTGGTTGGACATATCAGCATGATCAGGGAATCGCTGAACTCGAAAAAGAACTCGGAATCACTGTTACCCGTTTGGAGAGCATTCCAGAAGGTGCAGAATCCGCAGCAACTTACGATCAACTCGCGAGCGAGGGTTACAACCTGATTTTCGGTACCTCATTCGGTTACATGGACCCAATGCTTGAAACAGCAGCCAAGTATCCAAACGTGTGCTTCGAGCACGCAACTGGTTACAAGACTTCAACAAACATGGGCACGTACTTCGGCGCAGCAGAAGAAGCTCGTTACCTTTCGGGTATCGCAGCTGGCGCAGCATCAAAGTCCGGCAAGCTTGGTTACGTTGCAGCATTCCCAATTCCTGAAGTTGTTCGTGGTTTGAATGCCTTCACATTGGGTGCACGTTCGGTGAATCCAAAAGCAACTGTTCAAGTTGCATGGACTTCAACCTGGTTTGATCCAGCCAAGGAAAAGGAAGCAGCACAGTCGTTGTTGCAAGCAGGAGCAGATGTACTTGGTATGCACCAGGACTCAACTGCAACTGGTGAAGCAGCAAAAGAAGCTGGTGCCAAGTGGGTTGGTTACAACTCAGACACCAAGGCTGGCGACTTCCCAGACACCTGGCTCACCGCTCCAATTTGGGGCTGGGGTCCTTACTACATCAAGACTGCTAAGTCAGTAGCTGCCGGAACCTGCCCTGCAGGCGACGCAGGCCAGTTCTACGGAAACATGGCAGACGGAACGGTCAAGTTGGGAGCATTCGGCTCATCGGTTAGCGCAGATACACAGGCTCTCATTGCTACGAAAGCTGCTGCAATCATTGATGGATCTTTTGCACCATTCACTGGACCAATCAAAGACAACACCGGTAAGGAAGTTATTGCCGCTGGAGTAGTTGCGCCTTTGGGCGACTTGCTCGGCATGCAGTACCTTGTTGAAGGTGTTATTGGCGAGATTCCAAAGGGCTAGTTCCTAATGAGTAGTGCCTCTTCTGAGGCCGCAATGGGGTCGCACCGCTTAGGCGGTGCGACCCTCTTTGCATTGTCTGCCCGACAAGTAACGAAACGCTTCCCCGGAGTTCTTGCAAACGACCGCGTTGACTTTGATTTATTGCCTGGCGAAGTGCACACGCTGCTTGGCGAAAACGGAGCAGGGAAGAGCACCCTTGCGTCTGTGTTGTGTGGTTTGTACAAACCCGACGAAGGTGCCGTCTTACGTAATGGCACACAAGTTCGCCTCACTAGTCCGCGTCATGGATTGCAAAACGGTATTGCAATGGTGCACCAGCACTTCCGTTTGGTCGATCGTTTTACAGTTGCGGAAAACGTGGTGCTCGGTCATCGAAGTCTGCCGTTCGTGTTACGCAATTCTGATTTGGAAGATCAGGTGGCCGAAGTTGCAGAACGTTTTGGCCTGCCGCTCGACCCTCGCGCAACTGTTGGCGATTTGTCAGCTGGTCAGCGTCAGCGGGTAGAAATTGTGAAGGCGTTGTATCAAGGAGCAGAGATATTGCTCCTTGACGAGCCGACTGCATTGTTGGCTCCGCCAGAAGTGGAAAAGTTATTTGAAACCGTTCGCGCTATGACGCAAGCGGGCAAGTCGGTGGTGTTCGTGAGCCACAAACTTGGCGAAGTTGTCGATATTTCAGATCGAGTGACCGTCATGCGCGACGGACGGGTAACGGGTTCAGTTGCCCGCGGCGAAGCCGACACGCGCAAACTTGCAGAGCTCATGGTGGGTCGCGACATTGACTTGTCGCCACGTAGGTCGCGTGCTGCTGCACAGGAAACGCTGCTGTACCTAGACAATGTTGGTTTAACAAAAGATGGCATTGAACGTATTGCCAACGTTTCGTTCAGCGTTCGAGCAGGTGAAATTGTGGGTATCGCTGGAGTTTCGGGTAACGGCCAGCGTGAGCTTGCAGAAATTGTGGCCGGCTTGCAAGCTCCAACTAGTGGCGAAATTTCTATCAATGGCTCGCGTGTGAATGGAATTGGTACTCGAAATGTTCGCAAGGCTGGTCTTGCATACGTTCCTGAAGACCGACTCGGCACTGGTCTAGCGCCGTCACTTTCTATTGTGGACAACTTGGTGCTTACACGCGACCGCGGATTCCTTGTCGACCGCAAGTCGGCGCTTATTGAGGCTGAAGCGTTTATTAAGCAACTGGAAATCAAAACGCCACATGCACATACTGCAACGCGAAAGCTTTCTGGTGGAAACTCGCAGAAGGTATTGCTTGCTCGTGAAATTTTTGCAACTGGCGGCAATTCCCGTGTTTTAGTGGTGTGTTCACCGACCCGCGGACTTGACGTTGGCGCTGTAGAGGCGGTGCACAAGTTGCTTGATGAAGCAAGAAGCGCAGGTAAAGCGGTGCTCTTAATTAGCGAAGACCTTGACGAGGTGCTTACGCTCGCCGACAAAGTGCTAGTGCTGTATCGCGGTGCTGTGGTGCATGAGGCATCGGGCAATGAAGTAGATGTAGAAGCAGTTGGACTAGCAATGGCTGGACTGTCGTGATTATTGGCAACATGAGAATCGAATTAGAGCCGCGTCTCTCGTCGCCTAAGTGGCTGTACTTGGCGGTACCTGCCGGTTCGTTGGTGTTTGCGTTCTTGGTGGGCGGAATATTCCTCTCACTCACTGGACATTCACCGATCAGCACGTACAGCTCGCTCATTAGTCACGGTTACACCTCAACCAAGGGGCTCACCAATACGTTGGGTCTTGCTACGCCACTCATCTGTACGGGCCTTGCCGCAGCATTTGCGTTCCGGATGAATTTGTTCAACATTGGCGAAGAAGGCCAAATGTATTTAGGCATGATCGGTTCTGCTTGGGCCGGAATTGCTCTCGCCGGTCACTTGCCGCACGTGCTTGCAGTTCCAACAGTTTTAGTGGTTGGTGCGCTTGCTGGCGCGCTGTGGGTGTTGTTGCCAGCGATTTTGCGTGCGAAGTTGGGCACGAGCGAAATCGTGAGCACTCTGCTTCTGAATTATGTAGCGCTCAACTTGGTGAACTACTTCATTTATGGAAGCCGTGGGTTTTTCAGAGACCCATCAACTTCATTTCCGCAGGGTCGTGGAGTAGAGGCAACTGCGCGTTTTCATAGTTTTGGAAATTCCAACGCCTATCCAACGGTGATCATCGCCGTTCTGTTGGCAGTCGGACTGTATTGGTTCATGAAGCGTTCAAACTTTGGTTATGAAACTTCAGTGTTTGCTGACTCGCCAAACACGGCGCGTTACGCGGGAATGAACTCCACCAGACTCACGCTGTCGGTATTGCTGATCTCAGGTGCACTAGCCGGTCTTGCTGGCGCCATGTATGTGGTTGGGCCAGCTGGAAAAGTTGACCCGGGTCTCTTGCAGATCGGACTTGGTTATGCGGGAATTGTGGTCGCAGCACTTGCGCGTTACAACTTTGTTGCTGTCATCGTGACCGCAATTTTGTTCGCTGGTCTACGTGTAGGCGGAGCATCGCTGCAAATTTCATCGAACCCAGTTCCAATTGCCATTGCGGTAGTGCTGCAGGGTTCGGTGTTGCTGTTTGCACTAGGTGGCGAAATCTTTAGGCGCAACCGATTGCGCATTCGACGAGTTGAGCAAGCGAGAGTGGCGTCATGAATTCAAACGTCTGGATCTTGACATTTTCGGATGCCATCAGCATTGCAACAACGCTCATCTTGGCAACGCTTGGAGCAATTCTCACTGAAAGATCAGGCATCATCAATCTTGGTGTTGAAGGTATTTTGCTTATGGGCGCAGTCACTGCGTTCTTGGTGGGCGATGGAACGCATAACTTGTGGCTGGCGCTCTTCATGTCGGTGTTGGTTGGCGTCGCCATGGCAACTGTTCATGCGGTGCTCACCATTACATTGCGAGCAAATCAAATTGTTGCAGGGCTGGCACTCGTAATTTTTGGCACGGGATTATCTCAGTACATCGGCAAGCCCGTAGAAGGTAAGTCGCGCCCGGTCACCATTGAGCCAATGCATCTTGGCAAGTTGTCCGATATTCCGGTGCTTGGCCCAATTCTGTTTGGTCACGACATTTTCACGTACCTCACGTGGGCGGGTGCCTTGGTGTGCTCGTTGTATCTGAACCGGACGCGGCCTGGGTTGGTGTTACGTGCAACGGGCGATGCTCCAGCAACGGTGGATGCTCAGGGTGTGTCGGTTGCAATGATTCGGTTTGTGCACACCATTTTGGGTGGAGCCCTCATGGGCTTGGCCGGCGGTTGGTTCATGCTGGCACGAGGCACGGCATGGAGTCAGGCAGCTACAACTAACGGCATCGGCTGGATCGCCCTGTCTCTGGTGGTCTTTGCTGCGTGGAGGCCATTGCGGGCCATTGCAGGCGCTGTGCTGTTTGGGTTCACGTTGCAAGTGCCATACACATTGCAAGGTCAGCAAATCAATATCTTGCCTCCTGAAATTGTGCAGATGCTTCCATTTGTGGCCACATTGTTCGTCCTCGTCATCTTGTCTACGCCTCGTGCTCGCAAGTTGTTGGGCGCTCCAAAAATGCTTGGTCAGCCATTCGTTCGCGACGAACGGTAAACCCTCATGAAGCTTTCGCGGTCTAGTTCAAATAACGAAATTCTCGCTGTATTGCATGAAGTTGCCGACGCGGTTGCAGCGGTGCTTGAGTCGAACACCGATTGGGGGCTGTCTGGTGTTCGTCACACCCAATATTCCGTAGATGTCGCAGCGGACAACGCAGCGCTCGCCATACTGCACGAGGCCGGTTGTGCGGTGCTTTCTGAAGAGAGCGAACGCACAGGCGAATTCGGCGTAGACACCATCATGGTCATCATGGACCCACTCGATGGTTCAACAAATGCCAGCAGAGGAGTGCAGTGGTATGCCACAGCGCTTTGCGCAGTAGATCAAGATGGCCCGCGAGCCGCACTTGTGGTCAACCAGGCTTCAGGGAAAGACCGCTACTGGGCAACTCGAGGTGACGGCGCGTTTCACAATGGCAAGCGCATGTCGCACTCTGGATGCACCGAATTGAAACAAGCAGTTGTTGGTGTTTCTGGTTTGGCATCATTTCGTCCGAAGTGGGCACAGTTTCGTGCACTTGGAGCAGCAGCGCTTGACATTTGTTTAGTTGCGCAAGGTGTGCTGGATGGCTGGATTGATTTTCATAGTCACGGCGTGTGGGACTACATGGCGAGCATCATGATTTGCGAAGAAGCAGGTGTGTCGTTTGCAGAAAACGAAGATCGCGATCTGTCGGTTACTGAATATGCCGCACGACGAACTCCGATAGTCGCGGCGACGCCTGAGCTACTTGCTGCACTCCGAGAAATTCGAAGTAATCATGGCTGAACCAGTATCTCGCAATGCATGGTCGCGCTTGGTTGCATTGCTGAATGCGTACGTGTCCGAAGGTGGCAACGCGTTTTCTCATTCTGGCCCATTGTGGAAAGCAGGCAATTGGTCAACTGAAAACAGTGGTCTCAATATTTCAGACGACTGGTCATTTCCTGATCGCATCTCCCGTGGCATGGTGAAGTCGATGTTTGAATGGTCTACCGATGCAGACGAGATGTATCGCGCATTTTGCGCAACCATGGTGTGGGCAGGCGAGCGTGTAGCGAACGCACCGTTTCTTGTGAAGCAAGTTGCATTGCCAGGGCTGGTGATCGGCGATGAAGTAATCACAT
>JBAXBR010000028.1:0-18484 GCA_037141855.1 Actinomycetota bacterium
CTCGTGAAGATCATTGCCAAAAAGAATGCAGATGGAACCGCTGGTCAGGTACTTGGCGTGCACATGGTTGGCCCGTGGGTTACGGAGCAGTTGTCGGGTGGCTACTTGGCAGTGAACTGGGAAGCAACAGTGGATGAAATTGCTGAGTTCATTCAGCCGCACCCATCGCTATCTGAAACATTTGGAGAAACAGTGCTGTCCCTTACGGGTCGCAGTATCAACGGTTAATCGTTCGAACACAGGAGCATCATGGCTGAGATCACACTTCCACAACTTGGAGAAACGGTCACCGAAGGAACGATTACGCGTTGGTTCAAAAAAGTTGGCGACACGATTGCTGCTGACGAGCCATTGTTCGAAGTTTCAACCGACAAAGTTGACACTGAAGTGCCTTCGCCAATTGCCGGAGTATTGACAGAGATTCGTGTTGCAGAAGGCGAGACCGTTGCAGTTGGAACCGTGATTGCAGTTGTTGGTGGGGCGGGTGCGGCACCTGCGCCGACGCCAGTAGCCACTCCTGCTGCAGCACCGGCTCCTGCTCCTGCACCAGTTGTGGCTCCTGCACCCGCTCCGGTTGCAGCACCTGCTCCCGCACCAGCGCCAGCTCCAGTTGCGGCACCAATTGCGCAATCAAACAAGTTGCTCTCACCAGTTGTTCGTCGTTTAGTAAATGATCACGGCATCAACATTGATGCACTGCAGGGCACCGGGCCTGGCGGACGGATTACACGAGAAGATGTACTCGACTACATCGATCGCAATGGGCTGGCTGCACAAGCAGCAGCAGCGCCTGCGCCAATTGCTGCACCAGCTCCTGTTGCAACACCTGCACCCGCACCGGTTGCAGCACCAACGCCAGCTCCTGTTGCAGCGTCTGCGCCCGCACCGGCTGCGGCTCCTGTGCCACGCCCTGCAACTGCACAGAGTGATCGTGAGCAAGTGATACCGCTGTCAAAAATTCGTCGACTCACTGGAGCGCACATGGTGATGTCGCTTGAAACGAGTCCGCATTCGTTCACAGTTGTTGAAGTTGATTACGCAAACGTTGACAAGACGCGCAACTCCATAAAAGAGTCGTGGAAAACGAGTGAAGGTTTCAGCCTGACCTATTTGCCATTTATTAGTCGTGCGGTAGTAGATGCGCTTGCAGAATTCCCTCATCTGAACGCCAGTATTGAGGGCGATAATTTGATTGTCCATAGTTATGTCGACCTTGGTATTGCTGTCGACCTCGACTATGCAGGCTTACTGGTTCCAGTAGTGCGCAGCGCAGACGCAAAGCGGTTGCGCGCAATTGCTCGCGAGATTTACGATCTTGCAACGCGCGCGCGTGGTCGCAAGTTGTCGCCAGACGAAATCAACGGTGGAACATTTACTTTGTCAAACAATGGTTCTGCCGGTGCATTGATCGCTATGCCAATTATTAACCAGCCCCAAGTTGCAATTTTGTCTACCGATGCAATTGTGCGCAAGCCTGTTGTTGTGGCCATGCCAGATGGAAGCGAAAGCATCGCAATTCATCCGATGGGGCATTTATCAATGTCGTGGGATCATCGAGCATTTGATGGTGCATACGCTGGCCGCTTCCTTTCACGTGTGAAGCAAATACTTGAAACACAGGACTGGTCAGCCGAGCTGTAAAGCCAGCTTGCCAGCACTCTCATGAGCACCCTTTTAACGCCACTCCATGTGAGATGGCTGGGTCGTGTTCCGTACTCTGAAGCACTCGCAGTTCAACAAGCAGTCTTTGAACATGGCGTCGATCAACATCTATTGCTCGTTGAGCATCAGCATGTATTCACCTACGGTCAGAATGCCAACCTTGAACAAAATTTGAAGTGCGATCCAGCACAGGTTGGCGCAGAGCTGGTTGCAGTTCATCGCGGTGGTGATATCACGTATCACGGGCCAGGACAGTTAGTTGGGTATCCGATACTGAATCTGGAAGCAAAACATGGTGAGAGTGGTCCTGCCGATACTTCTGCTTACATCTATGACGTTGAGCAATTGGTTATCGACACGCTTGTCGAACTTGGTTTGCATAATGCCAGCAGGAAGATTGGCTTTCCTGGAGTGTGGCTAGACGCAGAATCAACTGAAGCACGAAAGATTTGCGCAATTGGAGTTCGTGTAGCGCGAGGAGCAACGGAACGACGAACGATGCATGGTTTTGCGCTCAACGTAACTACGGATTTGAGCTACATGCGCGAACACATTGTTCCTTGTGGAATTGCGGAATACGCGGTGACTTCGTTAGCTGATGAGGGAATTGCCACAACGATGTTTGACGTCGTCAATATTGTCAGCAACATCGCGCGCAGGAAGTGGGGAAATGAATATTCCACTCGGTATGACATTGCATGGGCGCATCAGCCAGAACGCGACGGGCTAAGCATTTCGGTACGTAAGCCAGATTGGATTCGTCCTCACGTAAACCACACCAGCGAAGTGTTGCTCACAAAGAAAACGCTTCGCGACCTGAATTTGGTCACTGTGTGCGAGGAAGCAGGCTGTCCGAATTTGAGTGAATGTTGGAAGGACGGCACTGCAACATTCATGGTGTTGGGCGACAGATGCACGCGGGCGTGCGGGTTTTGCTTGATCGATACGCGCAAGCCACTAGAACCCGATGCGAATGAGCCAATGCGAGTTGCTGAGGCGGTGAAGCGAATGGGTTTGGAATTCGCCGTGCTCACCATGGTTGCTCGTGACGATCTTGCTGATGGCGGCATGCAGCATGTTGCCGACACGATTCGAGCAATTCGCAATGAAAATCCAGAAGCGCAAGTTGAAGCATTGATTTCAGACGCCAAAGGAACAGATTCTTTGGATGCGGTATTGAACGAACGTCCAGATGTGCTGAATCACAACATTGAAACCGTTGCACGACTACAGCGCATGGTGCGACCTTCTGCTGGTTATGCGCGCAGCCTTTCGGTGTTAGCGCGTTCACGTGCGGCAGGGTTAACCACGAAGTCTGGTCTGATGCTTGGCCTTGGTGAAACTCGCGAAGAAGTTGAGGCGACCTTGATTGATCTTGCAAGTGTTGGAGTCAACATTGTGACCATTGGTCAATACTTGCGCCCGAGTGCGCAACACTTGCCAGTTGTGCGTTACGCAGAGCCTTCAGAATTTGAGCACTACAAACAGTTTGGTGAAGGTCTTGGCATCAATCACGTTGAATCGAGTCCGCTCACTCGTTCGAGCTATCACGCAAAAGACGCACATCGAAATTCATCCCCTCTACTTCACGCATAAAGGTAATCATGACAACGACATCTCTTCGCGAAATTGCAGGAACCATTCAGTCGCAGCACACAGTTGAAGGCGGTGGTTTCAATGTTCGCCGTCCGTTTCCAACCGCAAAACTTGATCAGATCGACCCATTTTTATTGCTTGATGAAATGGGTCCTGCGGAATACGCACCAGGCAAAGCAGTAGGCGCGCCAAGTCATCCGCATCGCGGATTTGAAACGGTGACGTACATGCTGTCGGGCAGCATGGTGCACGAAGATTCAACGGGCACTAAAGCGGTTATTAAAAAAGGTGGAGTGCAGTGGATGACTGCTGGTTCTGGAGTGATTCATAGTGAGTTACCAACCGATGACATGATGAAACTCGGCGGTCGGATGCACGGCTTTCAATTGTGGGTGAATTTGCCGGCAGCACAGAAAATGATTGACCCTCGATATCAGGGCTATGAAGCAGAGGAAATGGCCACGGTGCAATTAGCTAAGGGCGGACATATTCGAGTTGTCGCCGGAGTGGTGCACGGTGCGAAAAGCCCGGTTGAAACGACATCGCCAATGACTTACGCGCACGCTGTTTTAGAAGTGGGCGATGTTGTGGAGTGGTTGCCGGAAGAAGGACATACCGCTCTCATTCATGTATTCGACGGCGAAGCACGCGTGAATGGGTCAACGAGTGTTTCTGGAGAAATGGTGGTGTTGCAAAGAACGGCTGGTTTAGTGCGGGTTGAAGCAACAACATCTGCTGCTCAAATTCTGATTATGGGTGGCTTGCCGCTTGGTGAGCCCATGGTTCGCTATGGTCCTTTTGTCATGAATACAAAGGAAGAGATCATCACTGCCGTTGAGGAATACAACGATGGCAAGTTGGTGAAGGTGGGGAAGAACAGCCTGTGAGTTCAACAATTGCCACCACTTCCGATTACATCGAGCGCATAGCAAAAGTTCGTGCTGCCATGACTGCGCAGCAGGTAGATGCGGCGCTGCTCTCGGTTGGTCATGACCTTCCGTATCTGTCGGGTTACGAAGCAATGCCGCTTGAGCGTTTAACCATGTTGGTGGTGCCTCGCACCGGACAAGTGAGCATGGTGGTTCCGCGTCTTGAAGTGCCACGAGTTGTTGCACAACCAGAAGTGTTTTCGATTGTTCCGTGGAATGAAACAGACAACCCGATTGCGATTGTGGCGAGACTGTTGGGCAATGCCAAGCGAATTGCAGTTGGCGATCAAATGTGGGCACGCTTCCTGGTGGAGTTGTTGCCACACGTGCCAGGTGCAACGTTTACTCGTGCAGTAGATGTGGTTGGTGCATTGCGCATGTCGAAGGACTCAAGCGAAATTGCAGCGTTACGTGCAGCAGGCGCTGCAGCCGACAGAGTTGCCGCGCAACTTCATGCAGGAAAAATTCCACTTATTGGTCGCACTGAAGCTGCTGTGTCTGCCGATATTTCTTCACGGCTTATTACAGAAGGTCACAACGTGGTGAACTTTGCCATTGTTGCCGCAGGAGAGAATGCCGCAAGTCCACACCACCACGCAGGTCCACGAGTGATTCAAGCAAATGAAATTGTGCTCTGTGACTTTGGTGGAACGATGAACGGATATTGCAGCGATATCACGAGGTGCGTCTTTACCGGCGCGATTGCAAGTGATGTTGCCGATGCCTATGCAGTGTTGTTCGAATCGCAAGCTGCTGGAGTTGCTGCAGGCGTTGTAGGCAATGCCTGTGAAGATGTAGACCGCGCCTCACGTGCAGTCATTGAAAAAGCGGGTTACGGCGAGTATTTCGTGCACCGCACAGGTCATGGAATAGGTATGGAAGCCCACGAAGATCCGTACATGGTGAGTGGCAACAAGTTGCCCATCGCTGCGGGTCATGCCTTCAGCGTTGAACCAGGAATTTATATTCCAGGTAAATGGGGCATGCGTTTGGAGGACATTGTCGTAGCAACAGCGAACGGTCCTGACTCCATGAATGCGGCAAACCACAATTTGATCGTCGTTGAAGCCTAAGTTCTTCGGGTCATGATTCGTTTAGAAGCGGCAACGGTGATGTTGCAATGGGCAGTAGGTGGACTTGCGTTCTTGTGGTTCACTACGCGACGAAATGAAGTTGGCGCTGGCTATGGCATGTTGCTGCGCATTACGTATGGCGCGTTTGCTGTCATTGCCGTTGTGTTGGGTAATCGCTACGGGGTCAGCATTGTTCGCGAGGCATCGAGCGTTGTCGTTGCGGTTGCTGCGTTCGTGCTCATGCGAAACAAGCGGTCAAAGTTTGATCTGATTGCACCGCTTCTTGGTGTTCCAGGAATTATTGCAGCAGGAATATCTGCGGCAAGCGAAGGCGGTGGTGGCGACGTAGTTGTGTCGCTACTGCGAATTGTTGTTGGAACACTTTTTCTTGGTGCAGTGAGCGACACGATGTTGTTGGGGCACTGGTATTTGGTGCAGCCAGGAATGCCTCGGAAGTTGATAAATGAAATCACCACTGCAGTTATTTATATGTGGCCGCTTGAAGTAGTGGTATTGCTGCTACCAACAGGAATGATCAGCGTAATTAATGGATCAATTGATGATGGTTGGAATGGCGTGCTTGGTTGGTTCTGGCTTGCTTCTGCGCTTGTCACCGGTGTGCTTGCTTTGGTTACGCGAGCAGCGTTGAAAGAACGCAGCTATTCGGCAGTAATGGCCGCAACCGGTTTGATGTACTTGGCAATTCTCACTGCGTTTTGCACCGACATCGTGGGGCGTGCGCTACTCGCTTAGTGCGGTGAATGCGGTGCCACGAGCGCCCATGGTCGTGAGCGTTCCATTGCAAGTCCAAGTTCAAGCAGTATTTGCTCGCTGAAGTGACGTCCGTTTACTTGCAGTGCAACAGGTAGGCCCTCGATGAGTCCTGACGGAATGGAGATTGCGGGGTTGCCGTACATGTTTGCTGGGAAGGTGAGTTTGCCGTTATTTCCCATTCCCGCTTCTATTCCTCCAAAGTTGGATGGCAATGGACCTTCGGCGTTGAATGCGACATCGGGGTTGCTTGCTGTAATTATGAAATCTGCCTCCTGGAAAATTTCGTGCATTCGCTGATTGAGGGCAGCGCGACGAGATTCAATTTTTGCGCGAGCCTCAGCTCCGTATTTACCAAGAGTTGCTTCAATTCCAAATCGCATTTCAGGCGTGAGCACATCGGCGCATGCTGGCCAGTGATCTACCAGTTGCATCTGAATTTCAATCATTCCGCTAATTGACCATGCGGCTCCCATGCTGGGAAGCGTGGTGTCGACGGTGACGATCTGCATTCCTGTTATAGACGCAAGATGCCGCGCATATTCCTCAAGTTGTTGCCACATTGCAGGGGAGACGACTGCGCCACCCCAGTTAGGAGCGAGCACCGCAGTTTTACCGCGCAACGATTCAGAGTGACTTCCTAATTCGAGTTCCCAGTTTTCAACTCGTTGCAAACTGAGTGGGTCTCGTGAGTCGTGTCCGTTGCACACGTCGAACCAGCGCGCAGTGTCGCGAATGCTTCGCGCCATCACTCCTGTGTTTACAGTGAGATTTCCAAGTTCTGTGTGCGGCGCACGAGGGATTCTGCCAAACGTTGCCTTTAGTCCAACAAGTCCTGTGAAGCCTGCCGGAATTCGAATTGAACCTCCGCCATCTCCACCGGTTGCAATAGTGACGAGACCGCCAGCAACTGCGGCAGCACTTCCACCAGAAGAACCGCCTGGAGTGCGACCATGTTGCCATGGGTTATGTGTCGCACCGCTTAAAACAGTGCGAGTGACATTCACGCCACCAAATTCACTTGCGGTGCACAACCCAATTGCATTAGCGCCACCACGTTGCGTAACACGTTCGACCATGACGGATGTGTGTGTTGCCTTGCGGTCAGCAAAGACCACGCAAGCTTCGGTGTAAGGCCACCCTTCAACGGCATCGAGTTCTTTCACGCCGAGTGGAATTCCGCCAAATGGTTTTGATACATCAGCAGACCTTGCTCGTTGTAATGCGCCGTCTGGATCAAGAAACGAAAATGCATTGAGCGAACTTTTCTCAATGGCGTTCAACGACGCTTGCAACTCTTCTAGCGGGGAACGCTCGTTATTGCGAAAGGCATCTACGAGCGAGCAGGCATCGCCTGTCCACGGAGTGTTAGTTGTGCTCATTGTCTTAAAGTAGTCGCCAAAATCGCTTCCTCTATTAGTGTGGTGAGGCGTTATGGACACCAAAGCTTTCCTCGGAATAGAACCCTCTGGAATTCTTGGACCAACAAACGGTCAGTGGTCAATGGTTGTTCGACCCGGCCTAGTAACGGGTGGCAATTTTCTGTGGGGTGGTTGCGGGTTGGCGGCTGCTGTTGCCGCGATCGAAGAACTGTCTGGTCGCACGTGTGTGTGGGCAACTGCTCAGTATTTGTCGTATGCGCGAACTGGTGAGACCATGGATATTGATGTCACGCTCGCAGTTGTAGGTCATCAAATAACGCAAGCACGCGCAGTCTGTCACGTAGGCGATCGCGAAATTTTGACTGTGAATGCAGCAGTAGGTGAGCGTCCATTCGAGTACGCGCATTCCTTTGTAACAATGCCCGACGTGCCACCGCCAAGTTCATTGAAGCAACGAGAGCATCGCGGGGATGTTTCGAACACCATCCATGAAAAAATGGAAGAACGTTTTGTCATTGGGCGCGAGCTTGAAGACCTAGATGGAACCCCCAATGATGGTCGCACGTTGATGTGGGCTCGACTTCCTGAAGTGATTGACGGCGTGGACACTGCAACGTTGGCCGTGTTGGGCGATTTTGTGCCGATGGGCGTAGGGCAAGCGCTGGGTATTCGAGGTGGTGGAAACAGCCTGGATAACACGCTTCGCGTGGTTCGCCTCGTTCCTACTAAGTGGGTGTTGTTAGACATACATATACAAGGCGTGGAACGCGGCTTCGGGCACGGAACAGTAAACATGTTCGCCGAAGACGGAACGTTTCTTGCCACCGCAAGTCAAAGTTGTATTGCTCGAATGTGGAGGGAACCAGAATGATTCGCCGCAATGGAATGACAGTTCCACTTCCAGGTCATTTACATGATCACAAAGAAAAATATGCGAAGTTGGCCGACTGGGGATACAGCGATATTTGGTCTGCTGAAACCGACGGTGCAGATGCATTCACCCCGCTGGCATTAGCTGCGGCTTGGGAGCCACGCCTTCGTCTTGGCACCGCAATTGTTCCCGCATACACGCGCACGGCTCCGGTAATTGCTCAAAGCGTTGCCGCGCTAGCCGATGCTGCACCAGGCCGTTTTGCAATTGGAATTGGTTCGTCAAGCAATGTCATCGTGGAGCGCTGGAATGGTGTGCCATTCGTTGACCCGTACAAAAAAGTACGCGACGTTGTTCGATTCATGCACGACGCATTCTCTGGAGAAAAAATCACCAAGGAATACGACACATTTAAGGTAGACGGATTTCGCCTGAGCATTAAGCCGGCACAAAAGCCAACGATTCTGATTGCTGCGCTTCGCGAAGGAATGTTGAAGCTCGGCGCGCGTGAAGCAGACGGCGTCATCATCAACTGGCTGAGCGCGCAAGACGTAACGAAAGTTGCGAAAGTAGTGAACGATGCTGCCAACGGAGTGGAAAAAGAAATTACAGCACGCATTTTTGTGTGCCCAAGCGAAGACACCGAAGTTGTTCGTGCGGGCGCTCGATTCGCGATTGCTGCATACATGAACGTTCCGGTGTACGCCGATTTCCATCGCTGGATGGGCCGTGCGCCGTTGATGCAAGGAATGTGGGATGCATGGAAAGCGGGGGACCGAAAAGCTGCCCTTGCTGCCATTCCCGATCAAGTGGTGGACGAATTGGTGGTGCACGGAAGCCCTGCGCATTGTCGTGACATCATCTCGGAATATTTCAAGAATGGTGTTACAACATCTTCAATTGCAATTCTTCCTCTTGATCCACAATTGGATTACTGGAAATCGGTTGAAGCGCTTTCACCAAGCGCCGGCTGATTTGCCAATTTTGTCATGACATCCATTGAATCCGATACCGAGGTTGCAGCGCGACTGGAGTTTGAGGAGTCACAACGCAGCGATGGTTGGAGATTGTTGCGTGCTGCACTGAAAATGCAACGACGCAATTTATTGCTTGGTGCGCTAGTGGGAATTTTGTGGGCATCGTTCAAAGTTGCAGTTCCACAGATGACCAAATATGCCATCAACGATGGCATTGAAAAGAACGGTCCACTTTTGCGATGGGCATTAATTATTGCTGGCCTTGGCGTATTGACTGGAGTGCTCTCTGGCATGCGCCGGTACATCGCATTTCGCGAAAGTCGCTGGGCGGAAATGCAGTTTCGCGAGCGCTTGTTTGCCCATGTATTGAATTTGGACATTGGTTACCACGACAAGGCTCAAACAGGTCAGTTAATGAGCAGGGCATCGAGTGACCTCATGCAAATTCAGGGGTTCATTGTGATGATCCCCATCACATTGTCGAATGTGATTCAAATTATTGCGGTCACAACAATCCTGGTTATCACCGACCCGATATTGGCAGTTGTCGCGCTCGCTCCGTTACCGTTCGTCAATTTTGCAGCACGAAGGTTTAGCCATCGAATTCATCCGGCCTCTATTGCCGTGCAGGCCGAACAGGCACAACTTGCGAACGTGGTCGAGGAAAGTGTCTCTGGAGTCCGCGTGGTGAAGGGTTTTGGCGCCGAACAAGTGCAGTTCGAAAAACTAGAAAAGGAAGCCGACGACATTTTGCGCGAATCGATGAAAGCAGCGCGAATCCGTTCCAGTTTCATGCCGGCCATCGATGTGTTGCCCGCACTTGGTCTTGTTGCAGTGCTGGGTATTGGCGGGCACCGTGTGTTGAACGGCGATCTTTCCATAGGTGATCTTGTTGCGTTCAACGTGTATCTGACATTGCTCATTTGGCCACTGCGCAATATCGGAATGATTGTTGCTCTTGGTCAACGTGCTGCTGCTGCACTTGTTCGTATCAATGAAGTGATGACTACAAAGTCGCAAATTGTCGAAGCGGCAGAGCCAAAGAAATTACCAACAAGTTCAAATGAAACGCTTGGTGCAGTGAAGTTTGACAAGGTGGTCTTTGGCTACAACCCAGATTTTCCAGTTCTGCGTAACTTCAATGTGGAGATCAAGGGCGGCGAGAGCATTGCGATCGTTGGAGCAACAGGGTCTGGCAAGTCCACGATTGCTCGATTGTTGCTGCGCTTTTATGACACGCAGAGTGGCCACGTATTTATCGATGGAATTGATGTTCGAAAATTGAAATTGTCTGACCTGAGACAACAAATTGGGCTCGTGTTCGAGGACACCGTGTTGTTTAACGATTCGGTGCGCAACAATATTGCGTTTGCTAAGCCGAATTCGAGCAGTGCAGATATTGAGGGTGCGGCGAAATTGTCTGGTGCGCATGATTTCATCCTTCAACTGCCTCATGGCTACGACACGGTTATTGGAGAACGTGGGTTTTCGCTGTCGGGTGGACAGCGCCAGCGAATTGCTATTGCGCGCGCGATAGTCGCAGACCCAAGAGTGTTGATCCTGGACGATGCGACAAGTGCGGTTGACCCAAGCAAAGAAGGCGAAATTCGTGAGGCAATGAAAACCGTGATGACTGGGCGCACCACCATCGTGATAGCTCATCGACCAGGAACAATCGCGCTTGCCGATCGCGTAATTTTGCTTGACGATGGGAAAGTTGCCGCGGTGGGTACTCACGACGGACTTGTTGCGTCGAATGCCCGGTATCGCGAAGTACTTGCGAATATGAGCAATGTTGATTCAGCGGATAAGGCAGTGAACTGAAATGTGGGCACATGGCAGCGTGACAGATGAGGACAAGCTCAGTAGGGCACAAGCACGAACGGTTATTGGGCGAGTATTCAAAATGGCTGCACCATTTCGCAAAACGATGTATGTCGCGTTTGTATGTGTTTGTGTCACCACGTTGTGCGCACTTGCAGGGCCGCTGCTTGTTCGCCGAGGTATTGACTTGGGCATTCGAGGTAAGAACCCAACCTCGCTCAATGTTTCAGTGGGTATTTACCTTGTGGTTGCGCTCGTGGCGTACGTGTTTGGTCGAGCACAGTTTTTGTACTTGAACCGAACTGGCGAATCATTTTTACGTGTGTTGCGGCTCGCGGTATTTCGCCAGATGCAGCGCCAAAGCATGGCGTTCTATGACCGCAACAAGGCTGGCGTGTTGGTGGCTCGAATGACAGCAGACATTGAGTCGATGGCTGAGCTCGTGCAATTTGGGTTACTGCAATTTCTTGCTGCAGGAATGTTGGTGGTGTTCGCACTTGTTCTGCTTGCAGCGTTGAGCTGGCAGCTGACCATCGTTGCTTTGCTAGTCATGCCAATACTGATTGCAGCGTCGGTGAAATTTCAGCGTGATTCAAACAAGGCATACCTCACGGTTCGTGAACGCGTTGGCGCCAATTTGTCGGCACTCCAAGAGGGGATCACCACAGTTCGAGTGATCCAGGCGTATGCGCAAGAGGAAGAAACCATACGTAAGTTCACAAAATCAAATACAGACTTATTCAAGAGTCACGAACACAGCGTTCGCGTAAGCACGTGGTATTTCGCACTCATTGAATTTGGCGGAGTATTCGCGAGCGCATTAATTATTGGCATTGGTGGATGGTTAGTGCACCGTGGCGATGTCACACTTGGAACCGTTGTCGCATTCACACTGTTGATTTCCAGTTTGTTTGACCCAGTGCAACAGCTCTCGCAGTTGTACAACACGGTGCAGTCCGCTGGTGCTGCGCTCAACAAGTTGTTTCAAATTCTTGATGCCAAGCCAGAAGTTGATGAGCACCCGGGTGCGGTTACATTGCCGACAGCCGGAGAATTGGTAGTCAACGGAATTGACTTCATCTATTACGGAACAGAAACGCGGGCTTTGCAAAATGTGAGTATCAGCGTCGGTGTGGGTGAGAAGCTTGCTCTTGTTGGTCCAACGGGTGCAGGTAAGTCCACTCTTGCCAAGTTGATGGCACGTTTGTACGACCCACAGGTGGGAAGCGTGACGTATGGCGGAATCGATCTGACGATGGCAACAATGGCGTCGCTGCGCGAACGGATTGTCGTAGTTCCACAAGAGGGTTTCTTGTTTAACGGAACCATTCGCGACAACTTGCGCATCGCGCGATCAACTGCCACTGACGAAGAGATAGACGCAGCCGTTGCCGCAATTGGCGCAACCGATCATTTCGCCACATTGCCCGACGGTTTAGACACCGAAGTGAGAGAGCGCGGCAGCAGATTGTCTGCAGGAGAGCGACAACTGGTTGCCCTGGCGCGTGCCGCGCTAGTTGACCCGGCTGTGTTGGTGCTTGACGAAGCAACGTCAAACTTGGACCCTGGAACCGAAGCTGAAGTTGAACACGCACTGGAACGTTTGATGGCTGGACGAACCGTCATCGTTGTGGCGCATCGATTGTCGACAGTTCAACGCGCCGACCATATTGCCGTAATTGCAGATGCTCAAGTTGCCGAATATGGCACGCATGCAGAATTGATCGCACAGGGTGGCAGGTACAGCGCACTTGCTACGGCCTGGCAAAAATCACAAGTCAGCCGGTGATTCTTCGGTACACTTTTTGATACACGAGAGCAGCGAATCGGGGCACAAATATCGCCCCCAAATGACGACACAGAAATGTGTCGTCATTTTTATTTCCCTTCCTAATTTCCTGCGCACACATATTCAGTGGTGCCGTGATGGTCGCAATGGGAGCACGCTGCTCTCGTGGGTGCAGAGGTGCGGGTTCGATTCCCGCTCATGGCTCCAACAAAACGAACGAAGAGGTGCTCGCGAAACTTCTCACCCAGGAGTCACGATCTGGGGAAACTTCAAGCAGTCAGGGCTGGTGGGGAGACCTGCCAGCCCTGTTTCTTGTTGCCTGATCGCAGTCGGTGAGCTGGCTACAAGTAGCGTGTCATGCGCATGGCACGCGAAAAGGTCTACACACGAGCAGGCGACGATGGCACCACAGGCCTGTTCTATGGCGGTCGCGTAGGTAAAGATTCAGCGCTCCCGCGCGCGTATGGCGCAGTGGACGAAGCGCAGGCAATTCTTGGATTGGCTCGTGCCGAAGCTGGCAAGGGCACAGAACTTGACGACATGCTGGTGCACATTTGTCGCGACCTGTGGGTGTTGATGGCAGAACTCGCAACATTGCCAGAAAATCGCCACAAGTTGGTTGATGACAAAACGCGTGTCACTCCACTGATGGTGGAAAAACTTGAGCACATGATTGATTCACTCGATGAGCGTTTTGAACCACCAACTGATTTCGTTGTGCCTGGCCAGAACCGTGTTTCAGCACTGCTCGATGTTGGTCGCACGGTTGCCCGCAGAGCGGAGCGTCATTCGTTGGCTGCAGCAGCGCCACCATCACAGGCCTGCCCTTACCTCAACAGGCTTTCAGACCTGTTGTGGACCCTTGCCCGTTGGCAAGACGGTGAGTCTTTGTCGGTTAAAGACGTCATCTAGTTACCATTTACCGAGTAATCAGACAAAAGGAGACCAGTCATGGCACTTAATTTTGAAGTCGTCGCTAAATCCCCAGCAACAGTAAAAGCGGTGGGTATTCCAGTAGCTAGTGAAGGCGCATTGCCGAAGGACATTTCACTTTCGCGCGCAACACTCGAAACGTTGGGGTTCACGGGCAAAGTAGGCCAGACCTATGTTGTGCCAGCAGAAAAAGGCGCCGTCAATATTTTGATTGGTATTGGCGAGTTGTCGAAACTCGACACGATGTCTTTGCGTAAAGCAGCATCAGCGTTTGCACGTGCTGCTGCAAGTTTTGAATCGGTGAGCACCACACTTGCAAACATCGGTCGACTTGACCGCAAAGTTGCAGCACAAGTAGTCGTAGAAGGAATGTCGCTTGCTACGCATCGTTACACCGACTTGAAGACTGTTGACAAGAAAGCACCAAAACTTTCCACCGTTTCACTCGTTGGAACTGGTACTGCAACTACGAGCGGTGTGAAGCGCGGGCAAGTAATTGCGAATGCCACCAATATGTCGCGTGACTTCGCCAACATGCCACCTGCATATTTGACAGCAACAATTTTTGCGAACAAAGCAGTAGAAATTGCTGGACAGACCGGACTTAAGGTTGAAGTGTTCAACAAAGATCAGTTGCTCGCTATGGGTTGTGGCGGAATTGTTGGAGTGAACCGCGGAAGCGTTGAGCCACCACGCATGGTTCGACTTACCTACAAACCAACTGGTGCTAAAGGCAAGCCACACTTGGTGCTTGTTGGCAAAGGCGTGATGTACGACTCGGGTGGCATTTCACTGAAGCCATCAGACCCATCGCACGCGATGATGAAGGGCGACATGAGCGGTGCTGCAGCGGTGCTCGCAACTATGAGCACATTGAAGGCATTGGGATGCACCAACCAAGTGACGGGTTATCTCATGTGCACCGACAACCTTCCTTCGGGCAGCGCAATGGCAATGGGCGAAGTGCTCACCATGCGCAACGGAAAGACTGTTGAAATTCACAACACCGACGCAGAAGGTCGATTGGTGCTTGCTGATGGATTGTCGCTTGCAACTGAGCAAAAGCCAGATGCCATTGTGGACATTGCAACACTTACTGGGGCATGCCAGCGTGCATTAGGAAATGGCATGGCTGGTGTTTTAGGTAACAATCAAAAGTGGATCGATCAATTGACCGCAGCCGCAGAACGCACATCCGACAAGTTGTGGCAGTTGCCGCTTGAGCGCGAGTATCGCCCAGCACTGGATTCGTACGTTGCCGACATGAAAAACGTTGGCGGAGAAGCCGGTGCAATCACTGCAGCACTGTTCTTGGAAGAGTTTGTTGGTGACACCACGTGGGCGCACATCGACATTGCTGGCCCAATGTGGACAGATAGCGACAACGGCTGGTTGCAAAAGGGTATGACGGGCTTTGGAACTCGCCTGCTTATTGACGCAGCACTGAACTTCCGCCGACCCGGCCGCGCGTAATCAAGAGTCGCGCGTAGTTATTCGTCGGGCGGTGTAAACCGCTCGGCGCTAATCCTTTTGCGTGCCCACTTTGATGTCGCGGAATGGCGACTTCGAATCGATACCAACATCTTTAGGCAACCCAAGTACGCGTTCGCCCACAATGTTGCGCATCACTTCGTCTGAACCACCAGCAATTCGCATGCCCGGTGCTCCAAGAAGCAATTGACTCCAGGCGTACGTTCCCCATTCGCCAGTGTCGACAACAAGTTTTGCGCCAAGCACATGAGCAACGAGATCGTTCATTTTCTTCTGGTTGTTTACGAGAGCCATTTTTCCAATGGACATTTCAGGTCCAGGTAATTGACCGGCACGCATTTTGTCGGTGGCGCGCTGGCTGGTGTATCCGGCAACTTTGGTGTTGATGTACAAGTCGGCGAGCATTTCACGAACAATTGGATCGGTGTCGAGTTCGTAATGACGGATCATTTCGAGCAGGCGGGTGTACATGGCGTTTTCGCCGCTGTCCGCAGAACCAATTGATGCACGCTCGTTCATGAGGGTGGTGAGAGCGACGTTCCAACCATTGTTTTCATCGCCTAAGCGATGATCGTCGGCAACACGCACTTCATTGAAGAACACTTCGTTGAAACTTGCACCACCGGTCATTTGGCGAAGTGGGCGAATTTCTACACCCGGTGCGCGCATGTCAACGATGAAGCACGTGAGGCCTTTGTGTTTCGACAAACCTGTGTCGCTACGGCAAATGATTTCGCCAATGTCGCTGAACTGTGCGCCAGATGTCCACACCTTTTGACCAGTGATAATCCATTCGTCGCCATCTTTTTCAGCTTTTGCTTGCACTGATGCAAGGTCGCTGCCAGCGCCAGGTTCGGAAAACAATTGGCAGCCCACAATGTCGGCTCGCCACATTTTCCGCAGGTACAAGTCGCGCGCTTTTTGCGAAGCGTGAGCGAGGATGGTTGGTGCAACCATTCCCAAACCAATTTGGAAGGCTCCTAGTGGTGCAGTTTTGTATTCGCGCTCGACCTGGTTGTACGCGCGTTCGTGGGCAACGGTAAGACCTGCGCCACCGTATTCAGTTGGTCCGGTTATCCAAGCGAAGCCATTGTCGAAACGTTGGGCCTGCCATGCCTTGGCACGACGAAGCATCTCTTCTTCGGCTTGTTGTGAACGTTCCTCAAACATGGACACGTTGTCGGTGCCTTCACCCCAGACGAACTTCTTGCGCACTTCCTTTTTCTCAGCGTTGGCGTCAAGGAAGACACGGGCTTTGGCTGCGTACTCTTCAACAGAAATCTGTTCAGTCATGGCCCCAACGGTAGTAGGCGGGGTCGGACTTGGCGAAGGCCAGCCAACTAGTCTGTGGGGCATGGGTCAGCCAGTTTCCGTTACGCAGAAGCCTTCAGTTACATCTGGGCGGGTTCGTTTTGAACTCAACCGCTCGCTTACCGGCCAAGGTCACGAGCGTTACACCGGGGTAGTTGCTTCCCGCACGGGCAAGCCATCGGACGTGTTGGCCAATCGTTTTTTTGAAACCGGCAATGTGAGCGCAGTACATGTCTACGGCAACATAATTACCGTCGATGTAAAACCTGGATCAAGTAGCGATTCGCTGATCAAAGTTGTTGAAGATTTGTACCAGTACTGGACACCCGGAAAAGTGCCTCCATCCGAAGAAGAACTTATGGCCCAAGCGCCAAAGAGCGAAACACCTGCTGCTGCGCCGTCGGCCGATGGAAGCCCTGCAGTCAGTGCGGCTGCCAGCAAAATTCCTGCCGCGCTGTTAGCACGAAGCCAAGCGGCGCTTGCCAAAGCCCGCGCAAACCAAGGCTGAGTTACGCAAACTCCGCCTTGTCGTGTGAAGATTCACGGCGATGGTTGATACAAACATCTCGCTACACGACGTAGCCGAAGCACTGAACGTGCATTACATGACCGCATATCGCTATGTGCGCGAAGGCCTGTTGCCTGCACACAAAGTTGGACGCAGTTGGTGTGTGCGTAAAAGCGACTTAGTGCAGTTCCAAAAAGGCAATGGATTATGCGCAGTTGCTGAGGGCGGTAAGCGCAAGCATGCCCCATGGGGAGAGCGACTTGAAGCACGGTTGGTTGAAGGCGATGAGCGTGGAGCGCTGGAAGTTTTTGAAGCAGTACTACGTGCTGGCAATGATCTTCAGTATTTGTATTTGAGCGTATTGAGCCCTGCGCTGATTTCTATTGGACATAGGTGGGAACAGGGTGAGCTTGGCATTTTTGTTGAGCATCGCGCCAGCAATATTGCAATACGTTTGATGTCTCAAGTTGGATCACGTTTTTCGAGACGAGGTGTTTCAAAAGGGACCATCATCATGGGCGCCCCTGCAGGCGAAGAACATGCGCTCGCAATTTCCATGCTTGCTGATTTGATTCGCAGTCAAGGTTGGGATGTGCACGACTTAGGTGCCAACATGCCTGCGGAAAGTTTTGCGCAAGCGGTGCAACAGAGCAACGACGTTGTTGCAGTGTGTGTTGGCGTAACTGTTGAAGGTTCGATACCTGCTGCGAAAGAAACGGTTTCTACGGTGAAGGGCTCGTGTCCGAACGTTCCTGTATATGTTGGCGGTGCAGCAATTCGCGGAGACGACCATGTGCGTGTGCTGGGCGCCGATCACTGGGCGGGCGATGTTTCTTCGCTGATTGATTCGTTGAATCAGCACGCACGCCGTAAATAACCAGTAATTACTGATGATTTCGCGGGATTGCCGCAGCTAGGTAACTACGAACATATGTTCGCTACAGTGAGGGCATGTACGAGCCGTTGCCCACACTGCCTGTTCCGTCAGAGTTGCGCGCCATGTTTCCCGAGGGCGGGTTGGTGCGCGGTCGCACGGTGTTATGCAGCGGTGACGCTGCGGTAGCAATGGCGTTACGTGTCGTTTCAAGTGCAACACAAGCAGGTTCATGGTTAGGCATTGTTGGTGTGCACAACGTTGGCGTGCAGGCAGCAAGCGAACACGGTGTGGCTTTGCAGCGCGTGGTGTTTGTGCAGCCGGCAAGTAGTCGCACCGAATGGGTAAGCACAGTTGCAGCTGTTGCAGATGGTTTCGATGTGCTCATGCTCGAAGTTCCACACGGCATTACTGAGGCCGACGCACGACGTGTGCAAACACGCATTCAAGCCAGAAGAAATGCGTTAGTCCTCATCGGGGCAACACATCAGTC
>JBAXBR010000029.1:0-18161 GCA_037141855.1 Actinomycetota bacterium
TCCATTTCAAAGCGGTCGGTGCGTTCGTTCATGACCACACCGTGTTCCATGTCGCCATTCGACACTTGATGGTGGATGAGCCATTCAACTTTTGTAGCAGCTGCGAGAAAGTCGGAAAGGATTTGGATCATTGCTTCGCGGCCAAACACCTTGGTGATGGGCACATTGTCGTATTCGCAGTCTTCAGACACCATTTCCATGGCCGCTGTGAAGTGACTCTGTTCAATGTTTTCGATGAACCGAGTGACGTATTCGCCTGGATCTGTAATTTTGTCTGTTGCAATTGCCATGCAGACAGTTTGGCAGGCTCATGCAGATGCATGAGCGATAGGGAGTTATGCCGACTTCAGCGCTCGGCTGCGAACTCCAATTGGTGCGGCCATCGTGTAACCAGCAATGTGGCGCTCTTCTTCGTTCTCGCCGCCCCACAGTCCGTACTCGTGGTTGTTGCGTGCGAATTCTTTGCACACCGCTTGAACGGTGCATCCTGCGCATAACGATTTTGCTTTTGCTTCGCGACGTTCGCGTGCTTGTGGTCGTTCTGCTTTTGGTGCGAAGAACAATTTGGTTTTGCCCTTGCAGTTGGCAAATTGTGTCCAGTCGATCAACGAGCCAATTGGCGTGACCGGATCAACGAGATCAGCGAGATACGATTCTGAGACTGGGGATTCCTTCAGTGACATGACGGGTGCCTTTCACAATGGGTTCTATTTAGTACTAAATACTAAACACAGACTAGGGCACAGTTGTGCCCATTTCCGTTAGTCGTTAGTCACACGCCCATTGGGCGTTGTGGGGCTGTTACAGCAGTTCGGCGGCCAGGCTGGCCACTGCGCTGCGTTCGCAGGCTGCAAGTGTGATGTGGCCAAAACAGCTCTGTCCAGCAAAGGCATGGATCAACACGGCCAGTGCATTGTTTGACTCGCCCATGTACGGGGCATCGATCTGACTGGTGTCGCCCGTGAATACCACCTTGGTTCCCTCACCAATGCGCGTGAGGATGGTCTTCAGCGTGGTGGGTTCCAAGTTTTGTGCTTCGTCTACAACAACAAATTGCTGTTGCAACGAACGACCCCGCAAGAACGTGACTGACTCGAGCGTGAGTTGTCCGCGATCGGTGAGTTCGTCAATGAGTCCGCGCGCATCGCGACTCGAGCGCTCATCGGTGAGCGCAACGATTGCGTCGTGAATTGCCGACATCCATGGATCGAGCTTTTCGTCCAAGTCGCCTGGCAAGAAACCAACGTCTGCACGACCAACAGGCACGAGAGGTCGATACACAGCGAGACGTTCGTAGCGTCGCTGTTCAACAACTTGTTCCAGTCCAGATGCAATGGCCAGCAATGTTTTGCCAGTTCCCGCACGACCGTCAAGTGCGATCACGTTGATTTCTGGGTCCATCAATAAATCAAGCGCAAACCGTTGTTCTTTGCTTCGTGAACGAAGACCCCATGCTTCAGGGGCGGTTTGAGCCAACAGCTTGAGTTCGTTGTCATTACAGCGGGCGAGTGCAGATTGTGAGCCACTACGCAGCACGGCGAAATTGTTGTCTACCAAACTTGTGGCGCCAGCAACTTCGCTCACTTCAATTCCGCCGCTGCGGTACAGCGAATCAATTTGTGAGTTCGTTGTATCAAACGTTGTCCAACCCATCGGGCGCGAATCTGCACTTGCTCCAACGGGCTGGTGCTCTTCGGCAATGAGCCCCATGTGTGCAGCTTTAATGCGCAGTGCAGCATCATTTGAAATCATGCGGGTCGGTGAAATGCGCGCTTGTCCCAGTGCTGCACCAATAATCCTGTTGTCGGGAACATCCGGGTCTAGGCCATGTTCAACCAGCAAATTGCGCTGTACGCCGTTGACTTCTATTTGCACGGTTCCGCTGTCTGGGCCGTCGTGAACGCGGGTTGGAGAGGCAAGCGAACCGCCGGCTTTCTTGCGCAAGTCTTCAATGCTGCGAAGCGCAGTTCGTGCGGAACGACCAACATCATCCATGCGAGTTTTTAAACCATCAAGTTCTTCAATCACGGTTAATGGAATAACAACATCGCATCCTGCGAAGTTATAAATGCATGCGGGATCCGCAACGAGTACTGATGTGTCAAGCACAACGCGAGTTGCAATTTCTGTTTGCGATGCAAGTGCGTGATTAACAATTCTGTCGACGCGAGTTCCGAGCGGCGTCTCGTCAGTTGTAATCGACGATGACACTTCATGAGAAAATGTGTCGGAGTGGTTGATGAAATTATTCAACGTCGCTTAGTTTGGACTTTCGTGGACCGCGTTTGGTGGATGCTCATGTTTCTGAAACTTTTGAGCAAAAAGTGCTCGCGAAGGCAATTTTGGGGATTTTTTAAAAAATATTTCAAAAATATTTTGTGGCTGTTTTTCGGGCTTTTTAGGGGGTCGAAAAAGGGTCCTCCAACACCAGTAAGGGGTTCAGGAAATTGGTCGAAAATCGTTCATTTTCGACCTCGGGAAACCCTTACTGGCACTAGCGAATTTCCATTTCCGCGTATTTACGGGCTTTGGCAAACCCTTATGTTTATTGGGTTTAATGGAAAATGAGGGTCCGTGATGAGCGTATTGCGTTTGGCATGAGCAGCAGAAAAATCGAACACGTTTTATATCGCGTCGTGCACATTTTTTTCATCGATATCGCAAAATAATTTCGTTGCATCGTTGAGTTGCAACGTGAGCAAAAACTGTTCAGAAATGCTTGACATCGAATTCAGTGCTTGCAATTTGTGCACAGACCTAGTCAGATAGATAACGAATCAGTTATCCGATTCCGAGAAAGCTAGGTAAGAAAATGACAAAAGCAGAGCTCATTGATGCAGTTGCTCAGAAAGCCGGAGTGTCTAAGGCAGATGCCGAACGCACTATCGGATCTTTTTTTGAACTGGTCGTAGCCTCGGCTAAAAATGGTGAGAAGGTTGCATGGCCGGGCTTCGGTTCGTTCAGCACATCAAGCCGTAAAGCTCGTACAGGACGCAACCCACAAACGGGTGCACCAGTTCAGGTACCAGCTTCAATAGCAATGAAGTTCACTTCAAGCTCAACGCTGAAGAGTGAATTGAACCCAAACCGTAAATAGCAATACCTAAACAAGGAGAAAATCATGGCAGCAAAAAAGCGCAAGAAGGCCGCTAAGAAGGCCCCAGCAAAGAAGCGTAAGACAGCTAAGAAGGCAGCCAAAAAGGCACCTGCAAAGAAGAAGAAGGCTACGAAGAAGGCTGCTAAAAAGGCACCTGCTAAGAAGCGTCGTAAGAAGGCTGCAAAGAAGGCTGCTAAATAATTTAGCCCTTAGCCGATACGAAATCGGTTCGGAAAACTGGAAATCGAGGGGCTTCGGCCCCTCGATTTTTTTGTATCCGATTAGGAAAAGTCACCCTCTAACCAACTTGCTGGCAGTTGGGCGAGGTCGTCTGGCGTATCAATGTCGAGACCTAGTTGCTCGTGTCGCACAATGCGAACTGGCAGGCCAATGCGTGCTGCTTCATCTTGGTGTGCAGCAAAGCTTCCTGGCCCGTAGTGAAATGTAAATCCACAACCTGCTGGAATAATCAACACGTTGGTTCCGTCAGCGTGGCGGTCGGGAACAATCGTCACGGTCGTGGTAGCAAGTTCAAGATCCACAATCGACAGCAGCGATTCAGGGAATGGCAAATCACTGTGCGCAATGAGCACCCAGTCGCGCTTGTACTGCGCGGTATCGACGCCGTTAGCGACTGCGCCATTGAGACCGGCCTTGTGTTGTCGAACCACCATTGCGCCACGCTCGCGCGCCCACTGTGCAACCTCATCGTTGTCACACACCACAAAGGTGTCCACGCCTTCTGCTGCTTCAAGTACTCCACCTGCAGTAAAGGCTGCGAGTGATGCACGATTCTCGGCAGAAAGCACCGGTTCTAGGCGTCCTTTTGCATCGCTGAACCCCTTAATCGGTAACACCACGGCGCCGCGTTGCAGTGAAGAAGGGTTTGTTGCCATGGGCGTAGCCTACGGCGACGAGTGGCTGCCGTAATGTTTACAGCGTGACGCAACGAGTGTGTGTAGTTGGTGCCGGCTCGTGGGGAACCACGATTGCGGCGCTTGCTTCGCACAATGCACCTACCGTGCTGTGGTCGCGGCGTGGCGAACTTGCAGACGAAATCAATTCGCTGCATACCAATTCCGCGTATTTGGGATCGACGGTTCTGCCCGACGCTTTGCAAGCTAGTAGTGATTTGCAAACTGCTCTTGCGCAAGTTGATGTGGTGGCTATGGCGGTGCCGTCGCTTGGTTTTCGCGATGTGGCAAATGAGGTCAGTAAGTACGTTCGTGCCGGTGTTCCTGTTGTCAGCTTGTCGAAGGGGCTTGAGCAGGGCTCGTTTTTGCGAATGAGTGAAGTCATTCGACAGATCCTGCCGAGTAATCCGGTTGCGGTATTGAGTGGTCCAAACTTGGCTAAAGAAATTCTTGCTGGGCAACCGGCAGCCAGTGTGATTGCGTGCACGGACGAATCAGTGGCGCGCGAATTAGTCGAAATTTTTGGGCGGCCAACATTTCGCTTATACACAAACCCCGATGTGGTGGGCTGTGAAATTGGTGGCGTGGTGAAAAATGTGGTGGCTATAGCGTCGGGAATTTCACAGGGTTTTGGTTTTGGTGAAAATTCCAAAGCAACGTTGGTTACTCGTGGTCTTGCCGAAATGTCACGCCTCGGAGTTGCATTAGGCGCCCAATCAGCAACGTTTTCTGGACTTGCGGGCATGGGTGACGTCATGGCCACGTGTGCCTCCATGCATAGTCGCAACACCCAAGTTGGTGTTCGGTTAGGAAAAGGCGAAAAACTCGACGACATCGTTGCCTCCATGAACATGGTTGCTGAAGGCGTGAAAAGTTCGTCCTCGGTGGTGGAGCTTGCTCATCGCTTGTCCATCGAGATGCCAATTTGTGAACAGGTTGCTGCGGTGTGTGCAGGAAAAGTCAGCGCAGCCGATGCGCTTCGTGCGCTGATGAGCAGGCAAAGCAAAAGCGAATTCGACTAGTTCGTAGTGCTGCTGTTTCGGCAATACTTGAAGCGTGAGTAACACCCCTGGCCTGATTTCTTCCATTTCACTGAGCGCCACAGTTCGCCCTGCTGCACATGTCATGGGAATTCGCGCAGGTGGCTGGCACGCAATTGTGAATGAGCGCGGAGCAATCCGCATGGACGAACAAGACGAAGCACTCGATTGGTATGTGGCGGCAGATGATCGCTGGCATAACCCAGCCAAAGAGCCAAGTGTTCGCCAAACTCGTCGCGCAGGTGTTCCGGTTGTTGAAACGCGATTGCGCATTCCGAGTGGCGATGCTGTTCAGCGTGTGTACGCAGTGGCCGACCACGGCGGTTTGCTGGTCATTGAAATCAGCAATGAATCCACGCTTCCCATTGCAGTTGCGTTCACCCGCAGCGACATCTTGTCGTCACGTCAGCCAAGTCCGCTTGGCCCACAAGGCATCGAACTTCCAAAGGGCAGCGTTGTGTTTCCAGTTGCGCACGGTTCAACTCTGCGCGTTGCTCTTGCATCGCCACGCGCAACTGGTGGCACCGTAAATCTTGAGCAATTGCCATCAAGTGAACAACTGCAGCGCGGATGGTTGAACAGTGTGGAGCGTGCGGGGTACGCAATAGTTGCCGACAAGTCGCTTTCTCCCTTGATCAATCGTTTGCGTAGTGACGCACTCGTGCTGAGCGGTTATCACGAAAGCGAGTGGGGTGCCGATTTGGTTGGCGCAGACGCGGACGATGATGTTGCATTTCTGCTGACTCTGCACGAACTTGTGCGCATGGGTGAAAAAGTACAGCACCACCTTGAGCGCGTGGTCGACATTGTGGAATCGATGTTGCGCGAAAATAAGAAATCGTCCGCAATTGAATGGGATGTTGAGCGCGCGTTATTTGCAGCACGTTGTATTTTGTGGTCAATTGGCGAGCATCGCGCTTCGGGCGACGTGCTTGCATCGCAGCAGCGACTAGCTCCTGTATCTGCGCTTCCTAATGCAGCCCCGAAAGATATTCGTGTTATTGCATGGCTCGATGAACAGTTGGTCAGTCCACGCCGAGAAGGCGGAGCAGCGGTGTTGCGCTATGGCGTGCCGCGAATGTGGTTGGGCGTGAACATGGAATGTCATCGCGTGGCTGCCTCGCCCGAGCACAGTGTTTCGTATGGAGTGCGTTGGCATGGCGAAAAGCCAGCAGTGTTGTGGGAGACAAGCGGACCGTTTGGTTTGCGCCTCGATGCTGGAGCAACCGATAGCGCGTGGCATTCGGTTGAAGCCAGCGGTGATGCGCTTTTGGCAGGGTTCGTTGCACAGTGACCACACTGCCAACGGTTGACCTCGAGCGCGAACTGCTGCGCACAGGTAAATCGTGTGTCATTGGTCTGGATGAAGTTGGCAAAGGCGCTTGGGCTGGGCCGCTGGTCATTGGTGCTGCAGTGCTGACAAACGATGTCATCGATGCACAAAATGCCCAAGAGTTAATGGGTGGCGCACGCGACTCGAAACAGTTGACAGAAATAAAACGCGAAGCCATGTTCGATCATGTTGCGGCAACGTGCAAAGCCTGGGCGGTCGGCGCGGCAACACACGAAGAGTGTGATCGCCTGGGCATGAATAAGGCGCAAAAACTTGCCACTAAACGCGCGCTCGAAGAGCTGGGAAAAGTTATTGACTTGAAAACTGCTGCAGCGGTGATTGACGGCAAATGGGATTTTGTTTCACCACTTGTTGGTCATGTTGTTGCACAGGTGAAAGCAGATGCATCGTGTTTATCGGTGTCGGCTGCTTCGGTGTTGGCCAAAGTTTCGCGGGACCGGTTAATGCGCGAGTATTCGTTGGATTATCCAATGTGGAGTTTCGACACCAACAAGGGCTATCCGTGCCCAAAACATCGAGTGGCGCTGCAGGGGTATGGCCCAAGTGCAATTCACCGCGTGTCGTGGGCGTTTATGCAGAACTATGTGCCGTGGTTGGAAGCTGTGTCGTCGCCAGTCATGTTGCCGGGGTTCCAGGCTTCGTGAACCTCGCGCAATGAGGGCGAAAGTCGTTGTAAGTGCCGCTTGCTAATTGCTGGTAAGAAACAACGCACCGCCAGACCGCCCTGGTGGGGCTGTAACGCTCCGAAATACAAGCATCGTTGCAATGAGCGAGTGAACGAATTATTGGGGCTTTGCGAGAAGCTCAGGCCAATGTCGTTTGCGGTGGCCGCGCAATCCAGTTCGTACCCCTCGGGAAACGTTTCGAAGCCCATCACGATGCGGCGCAAGATCCACAGTGCACTTGGCCCAAGTACGGGTAGCCAATACAGCTCGACATATCGAGAAAACAGTGATGCACCAGCAGCATCGACCACGGGGTCAAGCCAGGGCACCACCACGATGGTGGGTTGGGTGAGCAGTTCGGGTGTTTTGTTCATTGGCACGATGTGTGCGCCACCACCACGCCGTGGCACCATTTGTGCGTAACCCGGTTGCACTTTCTATGAACGACTACACACCACTTATTGAACGCGCTCGCGAACAACTGCGCGCGGCACAACGCGTCACTGCATTTACTGGCGCGGGCATTTCGACTGACTCGGGGATTCCCGATTTTCGTGGGCCAAATGGTTTGTGGACGAAAAATCCGCTCGCCGAAAAAACTTCGACACTCAGTTATTACTTAAACGATCCTGAAGTACGAAAAATTGCGTGGCAAAACCGTGCGCGCAACTTGGCGTGGACTGCCGAACCAAACAGCGGCCACAAAGCATTAGTGCAACTTCAGCAGCGTGGCGTGTTACGCGCAGTTGCAACACAAAATGTTGACGGTCTGCATCAAAAAGCGGGGAACCATTCCGACATTGTTCATGAATTGCACGGCACCATGCACATCGCAGTGTGTTGGGAATGCAAAGATACGCACCCGATGCGCGCAGCGGTTGAGCGAGTGCTCGCAGGCGACGTTGACCCGAAGTGTTTGCTGTGCGGTGGAATTTTGAAAAGCGACACCATTTTGTTTGAAGAGTCGTTGAAGCAACATGTCATCGAAGCGGCGTTACTTGCAGCAGATGAGTGCGATGTGTTGTTGGTGGTTGGGTCGTCGCTACGTGTGTATCCGGCGGCAAACATTGTTCCGCGCGCAAAAGCCAATGGTGCCTTCGTCATCATCGTGAATGGTCAGCCAACCGACATGGATCGCTATGCCGACATCGTGATTAACGACGACATTGGCACAGTGCTTCCACAAATCGTTGAATAATCACAGCCTCGTGAATTCCTGACTGAATTGGTAGGGTATTAAGCGGAGGTTCCCCCATGGCCGGTTTCCGCGACCTACTTGCGCAAGCAAAATCACAAATCACTGAGATTGATACGAACGAGGCAGCATCGCGTATTGCGGCAGGTGGAGTAATTGTTCTCGACGTTCGCGAACCAGACGAGTACGAACAAGGTGCATTGCCAGACGCGTTGCATATTCCGCGTGGACACCTGGAAGCACAAATTGAAGGTCGCATTGTTGAAAAAACTGCGCCAGTTCTGGTGTATTGCGCAGGCGGTGTGCGCAGTGCGTTTGCTGCAAAAACGTTGAGCGAACTTGGGTACACCAATGTGGTTTCAGTAGCTGGTGGCTTCGGCAAGTGGAAAGACGAAGGTCGCCCATGGCGCACACCTGCTGTGCTTACTGCGGAGCAGCGCAATCGTTATCAACGCCATATTTTGTTGCCCGAAGTTGGGGTAGAGGGTCAGTCGAAGTTGTTGTCGAGCAAAGTGTTGTTGCTCGGCGCAGGTGGTCTTGGTTCGCCAGCAGCGTTGTACTTGGCAGCGGCTGGAGTTGGCACCATTGGCATCGTCGACATGGACGAAGTGGATGCATCAAACTTGCAGCGCCAAATTTTGCACAACATCGATCGCATCGGTGATCGCAAAGTTGAATCGGCAAAGAAGACATTGCAATTGCTGAACCCCGATGTAAAAGTTATTGCGTACGACACCCGTTTAGAAGCAAGCAACATCATGGAGATCATTGCTGGCTATGACGTAATTGTTGACGGCGCAGACAACTTCCCAAGTCGTTACTTGTTGAATGATGCAAGTATCAAGCTCGGCATTCCTGTTGTGCACGGATCAATTTTCCGTTTCGAAGGAATGGTCACCGTGTTTGATCCAAAGAGTGGTCCGACCTATCGCGACATGGTTCCAGAGCCACCGCCAGCAGAACTTGCACCAAGTTGTGCAGAAGCCGGTGTGCTTGGTGTGTTGCCAGGAATCGTTGGCTCCATTCAGGCGCTTGAAACCATCAAGGTGCTACTTGGTCTTGGCGAATCGCTGTCCGGCAGAATTCTTGCCATTGACACCACCGAGATGTCGTTCCGCACCTTCCGTTTGCGCCCAGACCCAAACAATCAGGTGACATATGCCAATCGCGATCGCATTGAAGTTCGTGACTTGGAAGGCGCATGCGCCCCTTGGCTTTCCCACTAATTAACTAGTATTTAGCCGTGGTGTCACGGTCCTTTGCCATCGTTGGCGCCGGTTTTTCAGGTGCTGTGGTGGCTCGCCAATTGGCCGAGGCTGGGCACACAGCCACCGTGTTCGACACTCGCAACCATGTCGCCGGTAACTGCTTCACGCAACGCCACGATTCTGGCGTCATGGTGCACGTGTACGGCCCACACATCTTCCACACGCAACACGAGCACGTGTGGGACTACATCACGCGCTTTGGGGTGATGAAGGCCTACCGCCATACAGTCAGCGCCATGAGCGGCGGCAAGAAGTATCAGCTGCCCATGAACCTCACGCTGATTAACGACTTTTTCGGCACCAACTTCACGCCCGAAGAAGCCGAAGCGTTCATCACCGAAAAAGCAGACAAGACCATTACCAAACCCGTGTCATTTGAAGATCAGGCGTTGCGTTTTGTTGGCCGCGAAATGTACGAAGCTTTTTTCAAGGGCTATACGAAAAAACAGTGGGGTGTTGAGCCAACAGAACTGCCGGCCAGCATTCTTGCGCGATTGCCGTTGCGCTTCACCGCAGACAATTCGTACTTCAATCATCCGTTCCAAGGAATTCCTGAACACGGATACACGCCAATCGTGGAAGCGATTTTGGATCACCCGTCAATCACGGTGCACTTGTCAACAGCATTTGATCCTGCGTCGTCGCATGCATATGACCATGTGGTCTGGACAGGCCCAATTGATGCATATTTTGGTTTTGAACACGGTCGTCTTGGGTATCGCACGCTTGACTTCGTGCAAGAAGTGCAAGATGGCGATGTTCAGGGTTGTCCGGTGTTGAATTATTGCGACGAAAGCGTTCCCTACACGCGTATTACCGAACACAAACATTTCGCGCCGTGGGAGCATCACGACAAGTCGGTGACCTATACCGAGTATTCGCGCTTGTGTGGCGAAACCGATACGCCGTATTACCCAATTCGTCTCGTTGAAGAAAAAGATCAATTGGTGAAATATGTCGAGCGTGCGCGCGCACAACAGGGCGTTACATTCCTTGGCCGACTTGGCACGTATCGTTACCTCGACATGGACGTCACGATTCACGAAGCACTCAATGCTGCAAGCGGCATTCTTGATGCAGTGAATACAAACAGTTCAATTCCATCGTTTTTCACCGACCCTTTGAGCGGCGCGTAATGACTCAGTTACTGCAGCGTTTGGTCTTGCCAACGGAAACCAGTACAGAACCGTTGTTGTATGCGCGATTTGATGGCACGACAAAACTCGTTCCTGGTGGAGTGGTGTTGCAAGATGGCGCCGAGGTGTCATTCGATACATCGTTTGGCGTGTTTGCTGCCGGGCGCTGGAGTCGCATCACCACGGTGAATGCACTCGCGGTTCGCGTGCGCGCATCGGGTGTTGGTATTGCACAGGTGGTTGGCGTTTCAGCTGGCGGAGAAACCGTGGTGGCTTCCGAGCCGTTGCCACAAGGCGAAGGATCGCCAGTATTCATTGAGTTTTCGCTACCGAATTTGCAGTCAACTCCGTATGGCACGTATTTCGTTCGGGTGTTGGCCCAGGGTGGTGAAGTGTGTATGACGGGTGGCGAATGGGTGAGCGCCGATGCACCTGCCCATGAAGTGAAACTGTCGCTGTCAATCACCACGTTTAATCGCCAAGAATACGTTCGCAAAACCGTGAGCAATGTGTTGGAACTTGAGCGCAGTATTGATGTGTTGCGCGGCCGCGTTCGCGTGTTCGTTGTAGACAACGCGCAAAACGTTACTTTCGATGCACCAGCAGATGCGCCGTTGCAAGTTGTGCCAAACGGCAACCTGGGCGGCGCAGGCGGATTTGCTCGTGGACTTATTGAACTGCGCAAGCAGGGATGGGCAACGCACGTATTGTTCATGGACGACGACATCACGCTCGAGCCAGAAGCGCTGGTGCGCACCATGGCGTTGTTCGCTAATGCGCGCGACCCGAAGTTGTGCGTGCACGGTGCAATGCTCAGCGAAGAGCGGCCATGGTTGCAGTTCGAGGCAGGGTCTGAATACTCGTTCCGCTCCATTTACCCACTGCAAGCACTTGGCCGCGAAGACGATTTACGCAAGCGCGAACTTGCCGTTGTTGATGCGCCAGAAATTCCATTCGACTACACCGCATGGTGGTACACGGCATTTCCTATTTCCATAACCGATGAAAATCCGCTTCCGGTGTTTGTGCGTGGCGACGATGTTGCCTTCGGCCTTATGCACACCGGCAAGCACAGCGTCACGCTGAACGGTGTCATTGTGTGGCACGCAGACTTCGGGTTGAAGAACAATCCGTCGTCGCTGTTTTATGAGTCGCGCAACTTGGCACTGGTCGACACCTTGGTGTTTGACAAGCATCATTGGTGGAACTTGGCGTATCGCTTTGCATCGTTTGGTTTCCGCAACTTGTTTTCCATGCGCTACTCCAGCACTGAATACATGTTGAAGGGTTTAAATGCGTATTTGGCTGGTCCGAATGAGTGGATGAAGATTGATCACTCGGCATTGCACGATGAGTTGCGCAAGTGCGCAGAGGAAAAGCCAGCGCCTCTAACCCCAGAACTTGCAGCAATTAAACCACGCAAACGACGACATAAGGTACTGCGTGCGTTCGGATTTCTGTTTGCCATTGTGTCGGTGGGCGGATACATCATTCCGCGCCCGCTTCGCTTGCGCGGATACGGGGTAGGACCAATTGATGCCCGCGCTGTTGGCGTTGCCACTTTGCGTAATCGCATTCTGTATCGTCACGATCGCATTGCCGATGGCTATGTAGTGGAACGCGACGCGAAGCGATTCTTTACGTTGCTCGTTCAGGTTGCGAAATCAATTACCGCTATTGCCTTGTCGTATGGGCGCCTAAAGCGCGAATATCGCGCCATGTACCCAGAAATGGTCAGTACTGCAGCGTGGGAAGCGCGGTTTACTTCTGGGATGAAGCGCTAAGCAACGCCATCCAGGTTTCGTGATTAATTACGCCTGATTGCTTAATGCCAACGGTTTTCTGGAAGCGCTTCACGAGGCGCAGCGTTCCTGAACCAAACACTCCATCGGCTTTAACTTTCACCTTCAATACACGGGCGAGCGCGGTTTGCGCCGTGGCTACCGTTGCGTGCTTCATGCCGAGTTTCAATGTGATGGTTGCTGGATCAATACTCAACACCGCAAGTACTGCGCTGTCAGCAATTCCGTCAACCGGTAGACCGTTGTTTGTTTCCACTTGCGAAACCCATGCAGCAGTGCCCTTGCCAAACACTCCATCTACTTTCATCTGCTTTTTCTTTGGCAAATTCAAGTACGTGTTCAATTGCGTTTGCAGCATCTTCACGTTGTCACCGCGGTCGCCAACAGCCATTGGAACTCCAAGTGGAACGATTGTTGCGCTGCCACTAGCGATTGTGCCGTTTGCGCGCAACGCATCAAGCTGATTGCGAATGAAGAGCGCGAATTGTGCACGGCCTGTGTTGGTGAGGTGTACGTCGTCTTTGAACCATCTGCTTTGCGATGGGCTAATGCTTGCGGAATTCCAGTCCAGCACCGACACGTTGGGGTAGCTATTTGCAGCGTTTATCAGCACAGCATTCGATAACGCATAGTTGCGCGCTGCGCTGCGCGTTGACAAATTGATAAACACCACGCGTTGAACACCGCGTGCATTCAACGCATTCACCACCTGGTCAACATCGGACTGCAAAGTGTTTGGGTCGTCGTTGTATCCAAGTTCGACAATGGCAATATTTGGGTATTGATCAGGAGTGAGGGAATTGATAATTGCAGGTGCATCGGGAAGCCCAATTGCTGCAGCAACACAGCTTGGTCCAACCATGCAGCGGTTCGTTAATGCCTGGTAATTCATTGTTGGATACGAAGGAGTAACTACTGCGCCAAATTCGGCTTTGATGCTTTCACCAACTGAATCACCGATGAAGAGAAATGAACCAACTGGTGCGGCGTCGAATTGAGCACCGACAACGGTTGTTGTTTCAAACCACGGTGCAGGAATATCGAACGTGGTCTTAAATGCCCACCCGGTTACGGTCACGCTGCCAGCAGTTCCGTTAATGGTGACGGAGCTGGCATAACCATTCCAGTCACCACCGAGGCCATCGTGGTTAGTCACTACTGAAGTCAGCGTGCCAACTGACGGGTACTTGGCTTGCACAACAGCGGCAGAAAATACGCGCGTCCAGACGAGGAGTGGATTGATTGGGTCGCTTGCTAAATCGCCTGGGTCAACTTGGGCTGGGAAAGTTCCGCCTGCAGTGCGTCCGCCGTTGCTGGAAGTGAATTCGGTGCGGGCGGGAACGCCCTTCGGCGTCAACACCACCACACCAGAAGTTTCGGCGACTGCCTGATCGGTGTATGCGTTTTCGAGAGCGGTGGGGTTTGCGGTAATCGATTCACGTAGCAGCGCACCGCCATACACCTGACAGTCCTGCGTATCGCAAGTACGAGCAAGACCTACATATCGGTTTTCAGTTGCCGCGTACGAGCGCGCTGCAACTGCTTGTGCACGTAATGCATTGATACCTGCGCCACCAGCGGCCGCACCCCATTCAGCAGGAGATTCACGGGGTACTACGCCGCGCAAATAATTTTCCATTGATGTTGCGTTTATGGTGCGGTTTTCTCCGCGCGAGTTATTTACTGCACGAACTTCGCCACGGTAGTAACGAATCTTAAATTTTGTTGATCCAACTCGCGGTTCGCATAATCCTATGAGTTGTGTCGGCACGGCTGCTGGGTCTGCGCCAACAGTGGTCGTAAACGATGCAACATTTTGTACATCGCCGATCAGTGTGAATCCTTCCGAACCTGGGTCGGCGGCCGCAGTTGAACATCGGCGTTCTTGAGTTCCCCACACGCGATATACGCGGTTCGCGACTTCACGTGCAACGAGCGAACCCCAAGTGCGACCCGGCGTTGGGTCTTGCACAAACACCGCATTATTGCCGTCGGAAATAACTGCAGTCTGTGCGTTGTTCAATGCACTCAGCCACGTTGTCACTTCTTGGCCCGGGTCGGGAAGAGCTCCAAGCGTGTTACCGGTGGCGCCGCCGTAATAAAAGTTGAGAATTGCATCCCACGACCAGCCGAATACCGCCGCGTATCCATACGCGCCGTACTGGCTGAGGCCACGTCCGTGTCCGTACCCACGGCCTTCAATTTGAATAGCAATAGGTAGCTGGCCTTCTTCGGCATGCACAGGGGCGACAAGCGTCGACAACAGCATCGTGCTGCTGACGAGTACGCAAAGAACTGCAGAAATTTTGTGGGGGATGCGCATAGTGAGAAATCTCCTCAATGGCTTCTGTTCAGTCTACCGATGGGTATCGACAGGGTGAGGTCACTCGTGAGCGCTATTTACGCGGTTTCGCTGGCTGCTGGCAGCACATCGCGTTGTTGCACCACCACGCCAATCAGCACCAGAGACATGCCGAGCAAATCAATCAGAGTTGGTGTCTGACTGAGAAATAAAAATCCGAACACGACGGCGGTGACAGGAAGTAATGCAAGCAGCACAGAAAATCTGCGCACAGGAATTTTGCGCATGATCGATTGTTCAATTCCATATCCAAGTGCGTTCGAAAATAAACCCACCAACACACAGGCAAAAAGAATGGAAGGAGAGTGCCAAGCCGGTCCGCTGTGGGGGGCACCAAATGGGGCAATAACCACTGCTCCAATTGCAAGCCCAACGCCCAAGCCCGACACGCCACGATTCAGCTGGGCGACTTTTGAGCCGATCACAATGTAGGAACCCCAGCATGCGGAGGCAAGAAAGATAAATAGCAAGCCAAGAGGTTCATTGCCCAGTTCGAATCCCGACAGCACCACAACGCCGATTGTCGCCAATGCTAAAGCAAGCGCATTGCGGCGCGACTTAGTTTGAAAAGCGGCAACGCAAATTGGCCCGATGAATTCGATGGCTACGCCTTTTCCTAAATCCAAACGAGCGATGGCCAAGTAAAACGTCAGGTTCATGAGCGCAACAGAAATTCCAAACGCCGCTGCAGAAACTAATTCGCTACGCGACCACTTTCCCTGGCGAATCAGTCGTGGAGCAGAAAAAATAATCAGAATCAGTGACGCAGCAATGACGCGTAGCCACGCAACGCTTTCTGGTGCTACGCGGTCAAACAAGCGAAATGCAATGACGGCGCCAATGTATTGCGCACTAGCCGAGCAAATGAAGAACAACTCGGGCGGCAAACCGCCAACGCGAGTGCTCAGCGATTTCTGCGCGAGAGGAGAAGCGTTACTGCTCAATCGAACAGTTCAGGGTCTGACGCGCAAATTTCTTGGAACAGCGGTTGAAACTGGAACCAGCCTGCTTCGGCAAAACCAGTGAGCTGCTGGGTGTACATCGCCGAATCATGATCAATGAGCTTTGGTGTTCCCGCTGCTTCTGCAAGTAACTGTGCTTGGCAACTGCGGTCCATGGTGATGAACCAAAAAGCTGCTGCTTCAACCGTGGTGCCAACGGTAAACAAGCCGTGGTTTTGGTGAATGGCTGCTTTGCCTGTTGGGAACAGTGATGCGAATTCTTCGCCAGCTGCAACTTCGAACACCACTTTGCCACCTTGTTCTGCAATGACGGTGTGGTCTTCGTAGAAAATGCATGCGTCTTGTGTAATCGGGTCTAGTTTGCGACCAAGCGATGACCATGCCTTGCCGTATGTGGAGTGCGCATGTGCTGCACCAATTACGTCTGGTCGTGCTTTGTGAATTGCTGCGTGCAATACAAATGCCGCGCGATTCACAGGCTGCGTTCCGTACACCACTTCGCCATCGTGATTCACCAATATGAGGTCACTCGTTTTCATGTGGCGGAAACTTTTGCCAAACGGGTTCACCCAAAAGCAGTCAGTAAATTCTGGGTCGCGTGCTGTGATGTGTCCGGCAACGCCTTCGCCGTAACCAAGGCGACCAAACACGCGAAGCGAAGCGGCAAGCCCAATTTTGCGTGCACGGCGCTCGTCGTCAATGGAGTCGTACTTTGGTCGACCAATTGCTGCCACTTCGCGCGGCTTCAATTCGACTCCGTCAATCATGCGGGTGCTGTTCTCGGTTGCGGTCATATGGCAAGGCTAGCCATGCGACAATTTGGGCTCAATCTCGTAACCTAGACCCATGGCTGAAACCCCTTCTGAGCGCCAGACCGACTCCGGCATCACCATTAACCCGTTGTACACCGCGGAAACGCTTGGGTCATTTGACCCGACAATTGCATTAGGCGCTCCTGGCCAGCAGCCATACACCCGCGGCATTTACCCAACGATGCACCGCGACCGCCTGTGGACCATGCGTCAATATGCAGGCTTCGGCAGTGCAGCAGATACCAACCAGCGATTTAAGTTTTTGCTCGAAGCTGGCCAAACAGGACTCAGTTGCGCATTCGACTTGCCAACACAAATGGGTTACGACAGCGACCACGCACGTTCGGCTGGTGAAGTTGGAAAAGTTGGCGTTGCTATTGACTCTCTCGATGACATGCGCACGTTACTTGCCGACTTGCCGCTCGACAAAGTGACCACATCGATGACTATCAACTCAACGGCTGCAATTTTGCTGTTGATGTACGAGTTGGTTGCAGAAGAGCGTGGCGTGCCAAGCACGGCAATTAGCGGCACCATTCAGAACGACCTCTTGAAGGAATACATCGCGCGAGGTACATACGTGTATCCGCCGAAGCCTTCGATGCGCATTATCACCAATATTTTTGAATATTGCTCAAAGAACGTTCCAAAGTGGAACACCATTTCCATTTCTGGTTATCACATTCGCGAAGCGGGAAGCACTGCAGTTCAAGAGCTCGCATTCACGTTGTCGAACGCCATTGCATACGTGCAGGCAGCAATTGATGCTGGTCTCGATGTAGACGATATTGGTCCACGACTCAGCTTCTTCTGGAACGGTCATAACAACTTCTTCGAAGAAGTTGCGAAGTTCCGTGCCAGTCGCCGTATGTGGCACGACATCATGACGAAGCGTTTTGGCGCCAAGAAGGAAGCAAGCAAACTGATGCGCTTCCATACGCAAACTGGTGGTTCAACACTTACCGCACAGCAGCCGCTGAACAACGTGGTTCGCGTGGCCATACAAAGCATGGCTGCCGTGTTGGGTGGAACGCAAAGTTTGCACACCAATGGTTACGACGAAGCGCTCAGCCTGCCAACTGAAGAAGCCGCGCGCATTGCATTGCGCACGCAGCAAATCATTGGTTATGAAAGCGGAGTAACCGACACTCCAGACCCACTTGCTGGTTCGTACTTTGTCGAATCGCTGACGAATGAAGTTGAGCGTCTTGCATACGAATACATTGCGCGCATCGACGAAATGGGTGGGGCGGTGCAGGCAATTGAAGTCGGCTTCCAAATGGATGAAATTGAAGAAGCCGCATACAGCTACACGAAATCGATCGACGATCAGACTCGCGTGTTGGTTGGCGTCAACAAGTTCACGGTCGACAACGAACCAGAGCCAAAAATTACACCGCCAATTCCTGGTTTGGAACAAGGTCAGGTGGATCGCCTCACCAAGTACAAGGCAAACCGCGACATGGCGTTGGTTGCAGCAAAACTCGAAGCCTTGCGCGAAGTTGCAAAGGGCACGGGCAACGTGTTGCATCCAATGAAAGAGGCCTTGCGGGC
>JBAXBR010000030.1:0-18084 GCA_037141855.1 Actinomycetota bacterium
ACAACTTCGCGAGGGTCGCGCAACCCACCTGTGGCCGCACCTGCCAGACGTGTCACCATGCTGCGCAACACGCTGCGCGCATAATCTGCGTCAGAGCTTTGCAGCGTGTCAATAGACCAACCAGCAATAGCGTCATCAAGTTCTAACGCGGCGCGTGCAGCCGCGTCCGCATCTGCATTGTCAATTGCCAACTGAAACGCAGCATTCAATCGATCGGTTGCGTGTCGTAGATTGCTATCTGCTGTTTCAACGACTGCGACCGCAGCTGGTTGAGTTTCAACAACCACCGGTGCCACAGCATTCGACCACGGGTTACGCAATCGATCAATGGAGAAGATTTCGCCACTTGCAATTTCGGTAGTAGTTCCGCGTAGGCGAACACTAATCACTCCCTTGCCTACAACCGTTGCAGTGTTTGCATCAAGGTCAAGCAAGAGACCGGTGTGTTCATCTACGCCTAACACGAACACATCGTCAGGAAGTTCCGTCTCCATTACCGAAAGGCGACGCTCGCCCATGTAGCAAAAACGAGTGTCGTGATGTCCGCCTTCAGCATTGTTGTAGTGCGGAATGACCGCTGCATTAACGCCAATTTCGCCGAGAATGTTCAGACCCTCAAGCCAATACGGATTTGCTCCCGCTTTGTAAATTTCGTACACAGGAAGCGTAAACCGACCAAGCGTCAGTGCAGCAGCAGATGCAAACGTGACTACTCCACCGTCACGCAACTTCTTCACCAATAATCCAGCAAGCGGACTTCCGTGCCATTGTCTCAGTGCATATGTTGGCGAACCAGGACCGGCAAACACGTAGTGTGCATCGGCAACCATTTGCAGTCCACGTTCAACTTGCAGCGCGTCTGCGTCTAACAATTGCGTGAGTCCGGCAACATCCAACTTCATATTGATGCTGGTGTTGAAATACTCCACCGCTTTAGTAGCCAACTCAGGTGCATTTTCCTGAAAACCATATGGTGTGTCGAGCAGAGTTGCGCGAGCAGGGTTTGGTAATAAGCGAGAAATTAAACGGTGGGTTGGCACCATGGTTGGCGCAGTTTCGCCAGAACCCATTATCACCAACATGCGTGGAAGTGTCATGAAAAGAACCCATCTATTGTTGCTGCATGTACAACTTGTGCAAAACGCACAGGGTGTTGTGCATGCAAGTCGTGATCTGCAGGACTAAACCACTCAACCCGAACTTTCGGCACACTGTGCAATGCGCGTTCAATTGCCTGACGTTTCGTATCAGAAAATACGCCGCTTAGACCCTCTGCTGGAACAAACATCACAGGCACGGTGATGTCCTTATATATATGAGTGGGTTTGTGCTCCCACAAGCCACGCAACACCATGAGGTGACGCTCCAACGTGAGCCAAGGGCGAATAGTTCCGTCTGGAAGTTGTTCGAAGTTAGCCATCGAGCCGTCAATTCCCGTTTTTGGCCAATCAGGGTGCGCACCTTCCATGTACCCGCGCATGCGCGACACGGGAGTACCCAACAAATTGGGTGGGCGAAGTGCAACGGCACATTCATCCCACTGTGGAAAATGTTCTTGTAATTCCAAAAACCCGCCGTCTACGGCTACAACTCCACGAACAAGTTCAGGAAATGAATGCGCAAGTTCAACGACTACGTTGCCGCCCCATGATTGACCAGCAACTACCGGTCGTTCATACCCTTGAGCTGCGAGTACTTGTAACACCCCAGCCACATCGTTCGTTACCGTCTGCATGTCGTATCCCGTGTCGGGTTTTTCACTTAGCCCATGCCCGCGTAAATCCACTGCGACCACTGCGTGCCCGAGGGCAGCAAACTCAAGCGCTGCCCCCTCCCACAACATTGCATTCGACGCCAGCCCATGGATTAACACCAGTGGGGCAAACGTTGAATCTTCAGGATTTCCCCATCGCACCGTACGTAGCGCAACTCCAGTGCCACCATCAATCATCACCGTGGTGCACGCAGCAGAATTCATAGCAATCACACTACGCTTCACATTCAATGAAGCCGAATGTTCTGCTCATAACTTTGGATCAATTCCGCGCCGATTGCTTATCTATTGCGGGCCATCCACTCGTTCGCACGCCAAACCTGGATCGTCTTGCGCGCCAGGGCGTGCGCCTTACCAAGCATTTCAGTCAATGTGCGCCGTGCAGTCCTGGTCGCGCCAGTTTGTACACGGGCATGTACCAAATGAATCATCGAGTAGTTGCCAATGGCACACCGCTCGATCGCCGCTTCGACAATGTTGCATTACTCGCACAACGTGCCGGCTACTCACCCGCGTTGTTTGGATACACCGACCAAGCATTTGACCCACGTGACATCGCAGACCAAAGCGACTCACGGTTGAACACCTACGAAGAAGTACTTCCAGGTTTTGACTGCAAACTCTTCATGCCAGAACCACACACACTGTGGATCGAACACCTGCGTGCCAATGGCTTTGATGTGCCGATGAACGCGCAGCAAGCACTGCTCAGCGAACCATCGCGTCCTGCAGAGTTCGGAATGTCAGCGTTTCTCACCGATCACTTTCTTGCATGGTTGCGTGAGCAAGATGGTTCATGGTTTGCACACACCAGTTACCTTCGCCCGCACCCGCCGTATTCCGCTGCAGGAAAATGGTCAACCGCATACGACCCAGCAGATGTGCCAATGCCAATTAGCCCATCCCATGAGCGTCACCCATTTCACGATTTCGCACTGCAAATACCAGGCGCGGCAGCACCAAGTGACGAGTCGGAAGTTCGGCACATGATTGCGCAGTACTACGGCATGATCGGCGATGTTGATGAACAACTTGGTCGCGTGTGGGACACCCTGGTCGAACTTGGCATGTGGGAAAACACCGTCATCATCGTGACGGCAGATCACGGTGAACAATTAGGCGACCATGGCTTGAAAGAAAAACTTGGATTCTTCGATCAGAGCTATCACATTCTTGGAATTGTTCGCGATCCGCTTCACACTTCACAACACGGAACTGAAGTCACAGAGTTCACTGAGAACGTTGACATCGTGCCCACGATTGCCGAAGCACTTGGTCAACCCGTTCCGAAACAATGCGATGGTTTACCGCTCACACCATTTTTACGTGGCGAACCATTGCCGCAATGGCGAGATGCAGCGTCATACGAATACGACTGGCGTCACTATTTCATTCGCATGGGCGAACGCAATTGGCCATGGGATCAACGATTAGAAAAACAGAATCTTGCAGTACGCCGCTACGACGACAAGGCGTATGTGCAATTTGGCGATGGAACGTGGTTGGCGTTTGATCTTGCAGCAGACCCAACATGGCGCACCACGTTTACTGATCCATCTCGCGTGCTTGAAATGGCCCAAGACATGTTGGTGTGGCGCTCTCGTCACACCAATCGTGATCTCACCGGCATGCTCATGGAAGATGGTGGTATTGGCGAATGGCCAACTGGCGTTGCGTGGCGTAACTGATTTCACGCCAGTAATCCGACTTCACGCAATTAGTGCCAATTACTATCTAATAGTCCCTTGAGCCGACCCCCTGTTGGCCTTGTACAGAAAGACCTCCCTCACATGCTTGCTGCACTTGCTCGTTTTAGTGTTCGTCATCGCCGAATCATGGTGTTTGGAATTTGGATTCCACTGCTTGTCATCGTTGGCTTGGTGTCAGGAAAAATGGGCAGCAATTTCAGCACGAAGTTTGAATTGCCAAAGAGTGAAGCCAACGACGTTCAGAAGTTGCTAGAAGCGAACAGTCCCGAAAAGGCCGGCTTCTCAGGTGAAATCGTATTTTCTTCACCAAATGGCGTGAACTCCGATGATGTTGTCGCAGCACTCACACCGTTTTTTGACAACGTCGAGTCGCTTCCAGGTGTAACAGTTACTTCACCGTTCAGCGAAACCGCAAAAGGTCAAATCAACCAAGCAGGTACAACGGGTTTTGCTTCGCTCGATGTTTCACTACGTTCGCAGTCTGAAATCATGTCGCTATCTACACAAATTCAAGACATGGGCAAAGCAGTTCACATTGATGGTTTGAAAATGGAGTACGCCGGTCAAATCTTTGCAGGTTTTGAAATGCCTGCATCCGAGGTGTACGGGCTACTCGCAGCAATGATCATTCTGGTTCTCGCATTCGGTTCCGTACTTGCAATGGGTTTGCCTATCGGAACAGCGCTCGTCGGTCTTGGAGTTGGTTCATCCCTCGCAATTATCCTGAGCCATGTCGTACCGATGCCCGACTTCACTACTTCGTTGGTGGCAATGATCGGACTTGGAGTGGGCATTGACTATGCACTGTTCATCGTTACTCGCTACCGAGAAGGATTGACCGAAGGCCTCACCGTCGAAGAGGCGGTCATCAATGCAGTAGATACCTCTGGGCGTGCAGTAATTTTCGCTGGAATCACCGTCATCATTTCGTTGCTTGGACTATTCGTCATGGGCCTTGCATTTGCTCGCGGACTTGCCATTGGCGCCGTGGTCGGCGTGCTCATCATGATGCTTGCTTCAATCACATTGCTTCCTTCGCTCCTCGCAATGGCCAAGCATCGCATTGGCGTAACTACATGGTCTGCACTCATTTCCCTCGTGGCTTTCATTGTCTCTGCACTGCTTGCTGTCACCACGAAGAACGTGGTATTCGCAGTTGTCGGGGTTGTTCTCGTCATCGCTGTTTCAGCAATCAGTTTTGCCTTCAAGCCACTTCGACGCCATATTCCGCGCCGTACACCGAAAGCAAAAGAGCTCACATTCTGGTATCGCTGGAGTCGTTTTATTCAGCGCCGCCCATGGACAGCAGCACTCAGCGCAACGGCGATTTTGTTAGTTCTTGCTGCTCCTCTTGCGTCAATTCGCTTGGGTTTTGGCGATAACGGAAACGCCCCTGAAACCACCACCATTCGTCGTGCCTACGACATGTTGGCCGAAGGTTTTGGCCCAGGATTCAACGGCCCATTGTTCATCACTGTGCAAGGCGATGCAGCAAAAACACCAGAAGCACTGCAAGGTTTTGTAGACACATTGAAGGCAACCGACGGAATTGCATTTGCGCAAGGTGTTCCGGCATCACAAGACGGAAGCCTTTCACTGGTTATGGCTTATCCAACAACTTCGCCACAAGACGCAAAAACAGAAGCGTTGATTCGCAACTTGCGAACAAACGTCATTCCTAAAACTGGAGTTGAAGCAAAGGTTGGAGGCTTTACCGCCGCAGGCGTTGACTTCGCCGATTCCATTGGCAGCCGTATGCCGTATTTGTTCCTTGGCGTGCTGTCACTTTCATTCCTCTTGCTCATGGCAGTGTTCCGCAGTTTGCTTGTTCCATTGAAGGCAGTAATCATGAACCTGCTCTCAATTGGCGCTGCATACGGAGTACTTGTTGCCATCTTTCAGTGGGGCTGGGGAATGAGCTTGATTGGTGTTGGCAAAGCTGGCCCAATTGAAAGCTGGGCTCCAATGATGTTGTTTGCCATCGTGTTCGGCTTGTCCATGGACTATGAAGTGTTCTTGCTCTCGCGAGTGAAGGAAGAATACGACCGCACCGGTAATAACGCCACGGCAGTTGCCGACGGACTTACCGCAACTGCTCGCGTTATTACTGCTGCAGCACTCATCATGGTGTGCGTGTTCTCGGCATTTGTGCTTGGATACGACCGTCAGTTGAAACTATTCGGACTTGGACTTGCTCTAGCGGTTTTCATTGATGCAACGCTGGTACGCATGGTGCTCGTTCCGGCCACCATGGAACTACTAGGCGACCGCAACTGGTGGATTCCAGCGTGGATCAACCGCGTGCTACCAAAGATCGATGTTGAGGGTCACCATGTGGTGCACCATGAGGAAGCAAATAGTTAGAACGTTGTTTGTAAGTTAAAACTTCACCATGCAACTGCGTGGGCCGTGCACTTGACCGCCGGCCCATGTAACGCTCGCTGGGTCTACCAACTCAAACTCAGGAATGCGCTCAAGCCACGTTTGTAGCGCAACACGAACTTCTAAGCGCGCAAGGTTGCTACCTGCGCAACGGTGAATACCAGATCCAAACGCAACATGTCGGTTATGTTCGCGATCCAAAATCACTTCGTCAGGGTTTTCGAATTGACGTGGATCGCGGTTGGCTGCGGGGAATGCCATGAGCACTCTGTCGCCCGCCTTCATTGGGCAACCCTGAAACTCAATGTCACGGTCAACAATGCGGGCCATGGTTACCGGTGCATAGACGCGCAGTAACTCTTCAATGGCTGTTGGCCATAAATCATCATTTTCGCGCAACTGCTTGCGGTGCTCAGGGTGTTGGGCCATGTGCCACATCACTGAACCAATGGCCGACCATGTGGTGTCAATACCTGCAACAAGCATCAGGTTGCACACGCCAAGGACGTACTCAATTGGCACTTGCTTGCCTTCAACCTCGGTGTTCATCAACTCGGTGATTAGATCATTTTCCCGCGGGTTCTTCCTGCGGTCTTCAACTTGTGCCAAGAAGAATTCAATAATCGATTGGCGACTGCGCTTTCTGCGTTCAATATCGTGCATATTTTCCAATACGCCACGCACCCAATCGGTGAACTCTTCTTCCATCTCCAATGGCACACCAAGCATGGTGGAAATTACGCGCACAGGAATGTGCTGTGCGTAGTCGGCGGCAGCATCGGCAGCTCCCTTGTCGATGAACTCATCAATTAATGCATTGCATAAATCTTTCGTGCCCTGCTCGTACTTGGCAACAGCTTGTGGTGCGAACACAGGAAGAATTAAACGTCGATGCCAATGATGATCTGGCGGGTCTGAAGTAATTGGTGGCGCAGCAACGCCGCCGTATGCTCCTTCAGCCTGACCAGGTGGTGGAGGCATGACCAAAATTCCACGCGAAGTAAACACTTCATACTCTTGGGCTAAGGCAACAACATCTTCATACCGTGTTGGCAACCACGAACCTTGATAACGATCAGTATGCGCGATTGGACATTCCGATTCGCGAATCTCGCTGTATCCCGGATATGGATTCGCAATAAAACCGGGCTCAAAGATGTCGTAATCGGTGAGCAAGCTCTCGACTGGTTTACGTGTATCGGTCATAACGAACTCCCCAAGTTCACTATTCGCTAATAATGATTGCGCGCTCTGGGCAATTCGCCTCAGCACGACGCGCTTTACCTTGAAGTTCTGCAGGGATATCACCAGTGATCAACACCTTTGCGTTACCCAGTTCGTCGCTACCAAACACTTCTGGCGCGGCAATGGCACACATTTGATGACCGTGGCAAGAACCCATATCTACAGAAACTCTCATACCCACAGACTAACGATCGCGCCTCTGGCGCAATGTGTCGGAGTTCAGCTGACGACAAAGGATGTATGCATACCTGCGGCATAATGGCCAGGCAGGTTGCACACCAATTGGTAATTACCCGCTGCCAGGTTCAGCACCAAGAGCTCGGTCGTACCTGGCTTGAATTCGCCAATTTCATCGATTACTTCAAGACCCGGCGATGGCTCAGCGAAGTGGTCTCCGGCAAGTGGGATTTTGCCATCAAGGATGTCGGTCTTCACGACAAGAAATTCGTGACCAATGGTGCCTTTGTTCGAGATGGTGAATTTCACTTCACCTGCGGTTGCGGTGTTCGGTGAAACGGAAATTTTGAATTCCTGCTCGGTGCCGCCAATAAAGTTTCCGCTATTCGAAGTTGAACCATTTGCTGCAGCATCTGCAGCTGCACTTCCAGCAGCATCAGGCGCGTCGGTTGCACAGCCCATCGTTACCGCCGATAAAACTGCGATTGCGCCGATCGAACTAATTAACGACTTCCTCATAAAATTTCCTCTCAAAACTTGGAGTAAAATTTACTAATCCTTTGAACAGAATTAACTCTAATCCCAGAATTGCCACCACATTTAGGGATAACTGTCATGAATTCGTAACGAACTAGTCTGCATTTGTGCCTTCACTCGACTCCATGATCGCCTTTGCAGTTGCATCACTGGCACTTCTCGTTATCCCTGGCCCGGCAGTGCTGTATGTCATCAACCGCAGTATTTCCGATGGTCGAAGCACTGCCCTTGCTGCCGTTGCTGGATTAGAGATTGGCAACTTTGTACACGTAATTGCCGCAACGCTGGGACTCTCCGCAGTGATTGCCGCATCGGCTGCTGCCTTTGACTTCGTGAAGTGGATTGGTGCTGGCTATCTGATCTACACCGGAATTCGAACTCTTTCTCGCAAGCCTGCGCGGTTCGATCAAGAGCAGAAGTCGCTCTCACGACGCAAAAGTTTCACGCAAGGAATTGTTGTCAATACGTTCAACCCAAAGGTCGCACTATTCTTTCTGTCATTTCTTCCCCAGTTCATTGACACTGAAAAAGGCTCCGCTGCTTTGCAGTCACTCATTCTTGGATCAATCTTTGTTCTTTTAGGAATGTGTTCCGACGGACTGTACGCAATTCTTGCAAGCGCTCTACGTGGACCATTGCTAAAAGGCAGGTCACTACCAGTCGTGCAGAGGTACGTTGCTGGAAGTGTGTTCGTTCTACTTGGTGTTATTGCAGCAACTGCTCGACGCAATTAATTTAAGAAGATTTTCCCAGGGTTCATGATGCCTTTGGGGTCAAGCGCACGCTTGATACTTGCCATCATGTTTACGGCGCCAGCGCCTAACTCATCCACGAGGAACTGAATTTTTCCAACGCCAATCCCATGCTCACCAGTACACGTGCCTTCCATAGCCAATGCTCGCACCACTAAACGTGAGTGGAACTCTTCCATTTCATGGAACTCATTTGGGTTCTCTGGGTCCACGGTTAACGCCACATGAAAGTTTCCATCGCCAACGTGCCCAATGATTGGGCCAAACAGCTGTGACTCACGAAGATCGGTTTGCGTTGCTTCAATACAGTCGGCAAGTCGGGAAATTGGCACGCAAACGTCCGTTGCAAAGATGCGACCGTTTTTCTTTAAAGAGCGGCATGCAAGTGCCGTATCGTGCCTTGCCTGCCACAATTTTCGCCGTTCAGCTTCATCGGTCGTTTGTTTGTATCCGCTTCCACCATGGCGCTGCAAAATTTCGCGCACTGCAGTTGCCGACATCAACGTGGAATCCTGCGATCCATGAAACTCGAGTAACAGCAATACCGTCTCAGGCAATGTGGTTCCCGAATACTTATTCACAGCCATCACTGCATCAGAATCCACAAGTTCAATTCGTGCAATATCAATGCCGTACTGCACCACTTCCATTACTCCTTCGACAGCTTGTCGAATGGTGTCAAATTGCATTGTCGCAGCACTGATCACTTCTGGAATTCCGAACACACGCAGAGTCAATTCAGTGATTACACCAAGTGTTCCTTCAGACCCAACGAATAAATGGGTCAGGTCATATCCCGCAGAAGTCTTGCGAGCCCTTCGCGACGTCGTAATCACTTCGCCACTTGGCGTCACCACGGTAAGGCTGAGCACCAATTGCTTCATTGCCCCGTACTTCACCGTCGTGGTGCCCGATGCCCCGGTGCTTGCCATTCCGCCGAGGGTGGCGTCAGCACCCGGGTCTACGGGAAAGAACAGCCCATGTTTTGCCAGCACTTCATTCAGTTGCTTACGTCGGACTCCAGGCTGAATGGTGCAATCCAAGTCTTGCGAACTGATTCTGAGCACTTGATCCATTTGAGAAAGGTCAAGTGAAATACCACCATGAATTGGCGTGCTATTCGCCTCAAGTGAAGTTCCAGCACCAAATGGAACTACGGGAGTGCCATGCGCGTTACATACTTTGAGCGCTGCAACTACATCTTCCGTGCACATTGCGTACACGACAGCATCTGGCATCACAGGAATATGGAAACTTTCGTCATGCGAATGATGATCACGGACGGTTTCATTCACCGAGACTCTGTCGCCAAAAATGTGGCGAAGTTCGTCAATTGCAGATGAATGCACGGCTGTTGACATAGAGGAAACGATATCTCTCACGCCTGTAGCCTTTCTTGCTGTGAGCTACCAAACAATGAAACAACGCCTGGCAGCAGGCGAAATCGTCATCCTTGACGGAGCAACAGGCACCGAACTTCAGCGCCGCGGCGTGGAAATGAGCCCGGAAGCATGGTGCGGGCCTGCCACTTTGGGCAACGCCGACTTGCTGACACAAATTCACCTCGACTACATCAACGCAGGTAGCGACGTCATCACCACCAACACCTATGCCGCAAACTCCATGATGTTGACTCCTGCTGGTTACGGCGACAAGGTCAAAGACATTGTCAAGACTGCAGTCGATGCTGCGCTGAGCGCTCGCGACAAAGCTCCTGCTGGTCGCAATGTTGTAGTTGGAGGATCGCTTTCTCACATGGTTCCGCATCTTGCAGGTACTGACAAAGTTGACACAGACCGCACTCCTCCTCCAGCACAAATGGCCGAGTCATTCCATGAACTTGCACAGTTGCTGAAAGCCGGCGGAGTCGATCACATCATGCTCGAAATGATGTACGAAGAGAACCGCACCCCACTTGCACTTGCGGCAGCGCAAGCGACTGGTCTACCTGTGTGGTTCGGACTTTCAGCACGACGTAGCGATGCAGGAAATATCATCAGCTTCAATCTCGCCGAAGAATCTCCACTTGAAACCATCATCAACTTCATTCCAGAGACAGGTATTGATGTAGTCAGCGTGATGCACACGCAACCTCAGGCAGTGAGCGACACCATCGATATGGTGCGCAAACGATTTACCGGCCCAATCGGCGTCTACCCCGACAGCGGATATTTTGAAATGCCCGATTGGAACTTCAACGAAGTCATTCCTGCATCAAAACTTGAAGATTTTTACGGAGAGTGGGTAGCCAAAGGCGTTCAACTGATTGGTGGATGCTGTGGTCTGACCATCGAACATATTCAAGCTGCACAACGCGTTAAGACTGCTGCGAAGTAACCACTCGCCGAAACGTCAAGTTAATGCGAGGGCCAACTTTGGTCTTCGTCTTTGCAATCTGATGTACCCAACAGTGCTGCGATAACCCCGACATCACGAGCAACGAACCATCTTCCAGGTCAACACGCACGGTTTCACCAGACTCTTTATGTCGTAAGTCGAACCTGCGCGTGGCACCAAGACTGACCGAGGCAATGGTTGGTTCGCTTCCGTTGATTTCCTCGTTATCTGAATGCCAACTCACGCTGTCGTTGCCATCGCGATACAAGTTGACCAAAGCCGAGTTGTATTCTGCGCCGGATTTCAACGCACATCGATCCAAAACTCTGGTGAGCATCGGTGTCATGGCATGCGGAGTGCGAGTGATGCCCGAATACACATAATTCACACCGGTATTGGTGAACCACGTTGACAGGCCAGCTTGCGGATATTTCTTACCAAACATCACCATTTCCGGCATTTCCCACGGTGTTTCGTCCATGATCTGCTGAAAGATTTGCGAGGTCTGTGTGGGTTCAAGAAACTTCGGAAACAACAGTGCACTTCCATCGAAAGGAAGCAGCTCTTGTTGGTCTGAAAATAGGCTCGCCGTGCTCATATCTCGCTCACATTGTTGCACTATTGCTACGGTTCTCACATGACCGATTGGCGAATTCTCAGCGCCAGGGCATCACTTGCATCACACCGATTAATTGGCTGGATCTACTGGGACCCTAAGGGCATTCAGCTGTTCACCGAACTTGGCGTACCCAACGGTCTCGGTTATTACATCACCACTCGTTCTGCCCCACTGGCAAATGCGGGAAACGATGTTGTTACAGCAGCGTTTTATTCCATTCGTGAAGAATTCATCAATTTATGTCTCGACGTTGCACGTCAACACACCACGTTCGAAGACGCCTACCGTGTTCGCAACGAAGCAGTAGTGGCCGGGTTGCACGAATATGCGCCAGAGATTGTGAACGATCTTGGCGCACTTGCTCCTCAACTGTGGGACGCCGCCGATTCACTTCCCGTTGCTGGACACACGGTGTATGCCGCACACAAAAGCTGGCCGCGCAACGAAGACAATCCGGTGCTCAGTGCATGGCTTGCAGTGAACTGCATTCGTGAATGGCGTGGCGACACACACTTCGCCATTCTTGCCAGTGAAGACATCAGCGGCGTGCAAGCAGGACTTTTGCACGATGCGTTCTTGGGTTACCCGGGCGACTGGATTCCACGCAGTCGTGGAGCCGACGATGCGCAACTCGCACAAGCATGGGATGCACTCGACCACCGTGGCTTTGTGACTGATGGTCGTATTAACGAAGCGGGTCTCGCCTATCGCGAATACCTTGAAGATAAGACCAACGAACTCAGCGAAAAAGCTTGGCGATCACTTGGCTCCGAACTTACCGAGCAATACTGCGCACTCATCGAGCCAGTAGGACATAAATTTCTTGCACGTATTGATGCCACGGCTGGTGAAAACTGGATGCCTGCCGCCCGCGACTCACGTCGCAAGTAGCATTTGTTCCATGATTAGCCAATTCGGAAAAGAAACTGCTCTCCTGCTCATCGATGTGCAAAAAGGTGTTGACGTATTGCAACATTGGGGTGGGCCAACTGGTCGTCGTAATAACCCCGATGCAGAGTCACACATGCTTCGCTTGCTTGCAGGTTTTCGCGAAAAAGGATTACCGATTGCCTACACACGACACGATTCACGCGAAGCCAATTCACCGCTGAAGTTCTCGCTTCCTACTGGCGACCAGAAACCAGGATTCGAAATTCAACCTGGCGACATCGTGGTGGAAAAAGATGTGAATAGCGGATTCATTGGCACCGACCTTGAAGTTGAACTGCGTCGTAAAGGTGTTCAGCGTTTGGTCATCGTTGGATTCTTTACCAACATGTGCATTGAAACCACCACGCGCATGGCCGGCAACCTTGGCTTCGACACGTATCTAGTTCCCGATTGCTGCGCTACGTCAAATCGAATCGGTTGGGATGGTGCCGACTACGACCCCGAGCTCGTGCACGACATGACCGTTGCCAACCTGCATGGCGAGTTCTGCACCGCCATTACTCCAGGTGATGCACTTGGCCTTCTTACTGCCGACAACACGCAACTTGAGCGTGTGCAGGGAAATGAATAATTCGTTAGTCCAGGTACTTCTTTAACAGCGTTGACGCCTGGGCATGCGCAGATTGCGCATCGTCCAAAATGGCAGCCATATTAAAGAAGCTGTGAAATGCACCGTTGTACCGAGTGATTGTTGCCGAGACACCGTTTTCAACTAGTCGTTTTCCATAAGCCTCGCCTTCATCGCGAAGCGGGTCGTACTCGGCAGTAATCACGATTGCGGGTGGCATCCGCTTCAGCAAATCATCAGAGGCACGAATTGGCGATGCACTGATGGGGCTACGGTCACCGTTTTTGCCCATGTAGTTATCACCGAACCACAGCATGACTGACTTCGTTAACACCGGTGCATGCGCATTTTCTTCTATTGATGGTGACTTCATACTCATATCCACAGACGGATAGATCAGCATTTGAAATTTCAGTGGAACTACTTCGGCCAGTGCAACCGCTGCAGCCAGGTTGCCACCTGCAGAATCGCCACCAACTGCCAAACGAGTGCCGTCAATGCCTAAGGCTGCTGCATTGTTATGTGCCCATTTCACCGCGGTAACGCAGTCATCGAAAGCCGCTGGATAAACGTGTTCTGGAGCCAGTCGGTAGTCCACGGCAAGAATTGCATGACCTGATTTGTTTGCTAACGATCTGCATACTGAGTCATGGCTTTCTAGACCACCAATAGTCCAGCCACCGCCATGAAAAAACACCAGCAGTCCAAGATCATTTCGTGAAGATGGTTTATACAAGCGACATGGAATAGTCCCCGCGAGTACATCTCGAATTTCGTACACCTCTTCGGTGCCAACGGGATTCCCTGCTGAATACGTTGCTCGCGCTTCATCAATTCCAAGAGACTCAAAAGGTGCGGTACGCACCGCTGCGTAAAAGTCGGCTACTGCTTGTGCTTGCGGGTGAAGTGGCATACCTTCACTCTAAAGCTTGCGCAATATTGGAGTGGCAGCGAAGGTAAACCCCACCAGCCCGAATACCGCCATCACCACAACAAATGTTGGCTGCAGACCGAAATGGTCAACAGATGCTCCAACAATGAGTTGCCCAAGTGGCGGTGCGGCATACAACAGCGACATTTGAAGCCCGTATACACGACCCTGTAGTTCTGGTTGCACGCGCTTTTGCACGATGGAGTTCCACAGCGGGTTGAACGGCCCCCACGAAAGACCAGCGAAGAATCCGAGTACAACAAACAACCACGTTGGCGGCAATATCACCATTGGAAGGAGCGCTACCGTCGACACGATCATCACGATGCGCAGCAATGCAGCGGCCGAAAACCTTGCTGCAAGTCGCCCATACGCGAATGAACCGATCACCATTCCTGCAGCGAGAGATGCAAATAATGCACCGAGCCCGGTTGCATTGTTTATGGATTCAAAATACGTTGGAAAAATCACCGTGTCGATAGGCATATACAAACCCGACAAAAACATGAAGCCAATTGCTAGAGCAAACAGTGGCTTGTCTCGCGTGAGTGCATGGAAACCCTCGCGCAACGAAGAGAAGAACGGCTCGTGTCCGTCTTCTTTGTGCGCCACTCTTTTGCCATGTTCATCGTCCACACGCATTAACGACACTGATAGCGCAGCTAGTGCAAACATCACAGCGGTAACCGCAAAAGCAAGCATTGGTCCGCTCCACTTGATACATGCAGAGCCAATTGCCGGACCAACCATCCAGCCAATTGCAAAAATTCCTTCGTGTCGGCCGTTTGCTGAATCTATTTCCACGCCAGACGCAGTTGCAGCGTTGGGAATGAGCGCCTTGCGCGCGGTGTAACCAGCGGGGTCAAAACACGCGCCAAGTACCGCAATTACCAGAATCCATGTGAACGTTAAATCGCCAACAGCATTAATCACCAAAAACATCAATACCGAAATCATCGACATGACATCGGAAAACATGGAAATGGCTCGGCGACCGAATCTGTCAATAAGCCCACCAACAACTGGTGAAACCACAATGCCCGGAAGGCTTGATAGCGCGGCTAATAACCCAGCCTTGGCCGCCGATCCTGTGAGCTGGAGCACAATCCATGGCACGGTGATCATGACCACGCCGTTCGATATTCCCGACACCGCATTGGTCACCTGCAAAAGACCAAATGCACGTTTATTATTCACATTTCACAGCGTAACTGAGCCATTTCTCCGACAGACTCTTTCGGATGAGCAGCATCGTGGTGAGCGAACTTGAATATGGCCCACCAGGTGCTGACCAATTATTTTTTGATGTGAGCTTCAAAGTTTCACCTGGTGAACACGCCGCAATCGTTGGCGCAAATGGTGTAGGCAAGAGCACCATCTTGCGAATTCTTACTCAGGAAATTGAAGCCGATGGCGGTGAGTTTGCCATTGGTGGAACCATGTTGAACATGACACAAGACGTAGGTATGTCTCGACCGAACGACACCTTGCGCGAAATGTTGATTGAAGTAGCACCAAAAAACTTGCGCAATGCTGGACGCGCGTTAGTTGCCGCAGAAAAGGCTCTCGGAAGTGGCGACGACGATGGAATGGGTTACGCCAATGCACTCGCCGACTGGGGCGACCTTGGCGGTTATGACCTCGAGGCAAAATGGCAAGCTTCTGCTCAACGCAGTGTGAAGACTGCGGTCGATGATTTCTCAGTGCGACTCGTTTCCGAACTTTCTGGTGGCGAGCGCAAACGTTTGGTGCTCGACTTGTTGCTCACCAGTGGCGCAGATGTGTTGTTACTCGACGAACCAGACAACTACCTCGACATCCCTACCCGTAAATGGCTTGAAGAGCAGATCAAGTCGTGCAAGTCCACCATCTTGATGGTCAGTCACGACCGCACATTGCTTGAACAGTGCTCCACCAAAGTGGTGGTTATCGAAGGTTCAGGTTGTTGGGTGCATGGCGGCTCGTACAAGACTTTCCCCGAAGCACGCGCAAAACGCCAAGAGCTTCTGGGCGATGATTTGAAGCGCTGGAACGAAGAAGAACGTCGTTTGTTTCATCACATGAAAATCATGAAACAACGCGCAGCACAAAACTTCAAGAACGCAACTAAAGCAAATGGTGCAGAAACACGTTGGGAAAAGTTTGTTGCTGCTGGGCCTCCGCCGCCGCCGGTTGCCGATCAGCAAATTTATGTACGCCTCCGTGGAGCAGATGCCGCACGACGCGTTGCCAAACTCGAAAAGATTGCCATCGACAATTTGTTCATGCCATTTAGCGAAGAGATCCATCACGGCGAACGAGTCGGCCTCATTGGTCCAAACGGCACAGGCAAAACTCACCTGCTCAAAGTTCTCAGTGGCGAAAATGAACCGACCGAAGGGAAAATCACCTTCGGACCACGCACGTCAGTTGGCGTATTCACCCAAGTGAACAATCGCCCAGACTTCCTTGGCCGCGAGTGCGTCGACATTGTGCTCGACCGTATTTCCGAAGAAGAAAAGGCCATGAAAACGCTGGCTCGTTACGGTCTGCGAAATAACGCTCGCCAAAAGTTTGAAACGCTTTCCGGTGGGCAAAAGGCTCGGCTCGAAATCTTGCGCCTTGAAATTGAAGGCCACAACGTGTTGTTGCTAGACGAGCCAACCGACAACTTAGATATCGAATCATCAGAAGCGTTGGAAAAGGCGCTTGATGGTTTCGAGGGAACCGTGGTTGCAGTGAGCCACGACCGCACATTCCTTGCCCAATTCGATCGTTACATCATGATCACCGACGACGGCGAGGTGTACGCACTTCCCGACTTCGACATTGCAATGGCTGGTTTAAGTGAGCCCGACAAACTTGCCGGACTGCGCTTAGCTAAACCGCTTACTCGCGACTAAAGCACACCTTCAGGCACGAAGCCATCGCCGAATGCTGTGCGCATTTCGGCAACGAGTGCATCGTTTGTCCAGAGGTCGATAGCGGTCATCGCCATAATTTTTGCGCCGTCCAAAATTGCACGTGTTGCATCATCGTTTGTTGCATAGTCAGCAAACTCTGGCGTGTGCAATGACACTCCGTGAGGCGCAACAGCAATCATCGGGTGAATAGAAGGCGTGAGGTAGCTGATATTGCCCATGTCGGTTGAACCGCCGCCAGTGCCAGCCATGTAGTCGGTGGTGAGCATTCGCCCAAACTGTGCAGAGTTTTCTACGTATGCCGCGAGCAATGGAATGTTGTCAATGATGTCGGCATACGGGTTTGACTGCCACTCAAGTTCAACTGTGCATCCTGCAGCCTGGGCTCCACCGTGCAAACAACCAGCAACGCGCTGCTTCAGCGGCTGCATAGTTTCAATGGTGTTCGAGCGAACATACCAGTCCATTTCTGCTTCACGCGGAACGATGTTTGGCTTCTCTCCACCCTTCAAGAAAATTCCGTGAATGCGCTCGGTTGGCATGATGTGCTGACGAAGTGCAGCAACATTCATATACCCAAGCACTGCGGCATCGAGCGCGTTTTTACCAAGGTGCGGCGACACAGCAGCGTGTGCTGCTTCTCCCGTGTATTTAGCCAAGCAGTGCTGAATAGCAATGGCATTCATGCGTGCAAGTTCGCGGTCGGCTGGGTGAATCATCATTGCTGCATCAATGCCAGTGAAAGCACCTTTGCGAGCCATTTCAATCTTTCCGCCGCCACCTTCTTCGGCAGGAGTGCCCATTAGCCGCAAACGACCACCTGCTTCTTCTGCCAAATTGGCAAGTGCAAGACCAGCACCAAGCCCTGCTGCAGCGATGATGTTGTGTCCACACGCGTGACCAATTCCTGGTAGCGCGTCATATTCACACAGCACAGCAACCGTGGTTCCCTTCGACCCAACTGCAACATCGAATGCGGTGTCTAGATCGTACGCCTTACGCGTGACGTCCAACTTGTAGTCGCCAATGGCGTCGGTCAAACGCTTGTGCGCGAAATGCTCTTCATAGTTTTCTTCTGGGTGAGCGTGAATGTCGTGACTAATACCGACAAGATCATTTTTTAGTTTGTCGATTGACTCACATGCTCGTTGCTTCAAAGACTCACGAAGTTGGGTTGTAGACATGGCTAAATGGTAGCCAAC
>JBAXBR010000031.1:0-17201 GCA_037141855.1 Actinomycetota bacterium
GAAATTTTTCCTGAGTACACGCGGAAGTATGTAAGACGACCGAATGGGTCAGCAACGATTTTGAATGCGAGAGCCGAGAATGGCGCTGCGTCGTCTGGCTTACGAGTCAACACTTCATCGCTGTCTGGCTTGAGGCCTTCGGTGTCTGGAATGTCGAGCGGGCTTGGCATGTATTCAACAACGGCGTCGAGCATTTGCTGCACGCCCTTGTTCTTAAATGCTGAACCACACAAAATTGGAACGAATGAGAACGCAAGTGTTCCCTTGCGAATACCTGCGCGCAATTCGGCTTCGCCGAGATCGCCGGACTCAAGGTATTTCTCCATGAGTACTTCGTCTTCGCTGGCAACAATGTCGAGCAACTCGGCGCGGTATTGCTTTGCCTTCTCGAGGTACTCAGCAGGAATTTCTACGTCTGAATACGTTGAGTCTTTTTCGTCGCCATCCCACAGAACAGCCTTCATCTTTACGATGTCGATAAGACCTTTGAATTCGGCCTCGCCACCATAAGGAAGCTGCAATACGGCGGGAACTGCCTGCAAACGGTCCTTGATCATGTCCAGTGTGCGATAGAAGTTTGCACCCGTGCGGTCCATCTTGTTGATGAAGCACATACGAGGAACTTTGTACTTGTTTGCTTGACGCCACACGGTTTCGGTCTGTGGCTCTACACCAGCAACCGAGTCGAATACTGCAACTGCACCGTCAAGTACGCGCAATGAACGCTCTACTTCAACCGTGAAGTCCACGTGACCAGGTGTGTCAATGATGTTGATTCGATGATCGCGCCAGAACGCTGTTGTTGCAGCCGAGGTGATGGTGATACCACGCTCTTGTTCCTGGATCATGTGGTCCATTACGGCTCCACCTTCGTGCACTTCACCGATCTTGTACGTCTTTCCGGTGTAGTACAGAATGCGCTCTGTTGTCGTGGTCTTACCGGCATCGATGTGGGCCATGATGCCGATGTTGCGGTACATGTTCAATGGAAAATCGCGTGACATGGGGGTTCTTCCTCAGACTTCGGGCTGACTACCAGCGGTAGTGAGCAAACGCCTTGTTCGACTCGGCCATTTTTTGCATGTCGTCACGCTTCTTCATTGATGCACCTAAACCATTTGATGCATCAAGTAATTCTGCGGACAAGCACTCGGCCATGGTCTTTTCGCGACGGCTACGTGCATTGTCTACCAACCAACGAATGGCAAGTGTTGTTGCACGGCGTGGGCGAACTTCTACTGGAACTTGGTAGGTAGCACCACCAACGCGACGGCTACGAACCTCAAGTGGTGGCTTCACGTTGTCAATTGCGCGCTTCACGGTTGACAATGGCTCGCTACCAGTTTTGATTTCAATAGCTTTCATCGCTTCGTACACGATTGATTCAGCAGTGCTCTTCTTGCCGTGCAACATAACTTTGTTGACAACTTGAGTAATGAGCAATGAACGATAAACCGGATCTGGAATCATCTCGCGACGAGTTGCTGGACCTTTACGTGACATGTGATGTACCTATTTCTTCTTTGCGCCGTAACGGCTACGGGCTTGCTTACGATCTTTAACACCGGCAGCATCGAGTGCGCCACGAATAACTTTGTAACGAACACCCGGCAAGTCACGTACACGACCACCGCGAACCAACACGATGGAGTGCTCTTGCAAGTTGTGTCCTTCGCCCGGAATGTAGGCGGTGATTTCAACGCCACTGGTCAAACGAACACGCGCAACTTTGCGCAATGCCGAGTTTGGCTTCTTAGGCGTTGTGGTGAATACGCGGGTGCATACTCCACGTCGCTGTGGTGATCCCTTGAGCGCCGGGGTCTTGGTTTTTGTCGACTTGGTGCTACGACCTTGTCGAATCAGCTGCTGAATAGTGGGCACGCGTTTACCTTTACTGTTGCTTTCGTACTTGTGGAATCACGCGCACTGGACAAGCCAAAGCGCGAGACAACGGACTGAAAATCCTACGGTTGCAGGTCGCCATACGGCAACCTGCAAACCGCTAGATGGTGCGCCCCTTGCGGGGTGCGAATTACTAAGCCTGTTCGGCAGATCCTTGTGAATCCTCCGAAATATAGGTTCCGTGGAGACCGGCCAAGAATGCTGCTGGATCTTCCTCATCATCGCTCGAGTAGTAGGCCATTGGGACATAGTCCGGGGCACTTACGTCGAACATGTTGTAGCGGTCCATGCCTGAGCCGGCTGGGATCAACTTACCGATAATGATGTTTTCCTTCAGACCCACCAAGTTGTCACCCTTACCGTCAATTGCGGCTTCAGTGAGTACTCGGGTGGTCTCTTGGAACGATGCAGCAGACAGCCATGACTCAGTTGCCAGCGACGCCTTGGTGATACCCATAAGTTCTGGGCGACCCTCGGCAGGACGCTTGCCCTGTTCAACCATTGCACGGTTGGTGTCACGGAAAACCTTCGCATCGGCACGCTCGCCTGGCAAGAACTGAGTATCGCCAGGTTCTTGAACGCCTACGCGGCGGGTCATCTGACGAACAATCAATTCAATGTGCTTGTCGTGGATCGATACACCTTGGTCGCGATACACCTTCTGTACCTCTTCTACGAGGTACACCTGTGTTTCACGTGGTCCCTTGATCTCCATGAGTTCTTTCGGATCAAGCGGGCCTTCGGTGACACGATCACCAGCGGTGATGTCCTGACCGTCTTTCACGATTGGACGACTACCGGTAGGCAACATAATTTCGTGTGGTTCACCTTGATCATCGATGACATGGATTGGAATTCCCTTGCCTTCGTCTTCAAGAATGCGGACAACACCAGTTGCGCGAGCCAAACGTGCTGAACCACGCGGGTTACGTGCTTCGAAGAGTTCAACAACGCGTGGCAAACCGCCTGCAATGTCTTTTCCTGCAACACCACCGGTGTGGAACGTACGCATGGTGAGCTGGGTTCCAGGTTCACCAATTGATTGCGCTGCGATTACACCAACTGCTTCGCCCAACTCAATGGACTGACCAGTTGCAAGTGAACGTCCGTAGCAAAACTTGCAGACGCCAACTTCGGCATCGCACGTAAGTACTGAACGAACACGAACACGGTCGACCTTTGGATCGTCGCGGAGTGCATCGACATCATTGTCACCAAGAATGGTGTTCTTTTCCATGACGCGACCATCGCTGAGTTGAACTTCGTTCAACAATGCGCGACCGAACAACTTGGTTTCCAAGTATGCGCGTGTGTTTGCAGTGTCTTTCTGAACGTTGTCCACCCACACACCAAGTGTGGTTCCGCAATCGTCTTCACGAACAATGAGTTCCTGTGCAACGTCGTGCAAACGACGTGTGAGATAACCCGAGTCGGCGGTACGAAGAGCAGTGTCTACAAGGCCTTTGCGAGCACCTGGAGTAGCAATGAAGTACTCAAGTGTTTCCAAGCCTTCACGGAAGTTGCTCTTAATAGGACGAGGAATCATGTCACCACGAGGGTTGGCTACGAGTCCGCGCATACCTGCGATCTGACGCATCTGGGTCATGTTTCCACGAGCTCCAGAACCAATCATCATGTCGACTGGGTTGTACTTCAGTGCCTTGAACTCAGTTTCCATTGCCTTTTGAACATCTGCTGTTGCATCTGTCCAAATGCGCACTTCTTGCTGACGACGCTCACCATCGGTGATAATGCCGCGACGGAACTGCTGCTCCACTTTCTCGGCTTGCTTTTCGTAGTCATCCAAGATCGCACGCTTTGCCTTTGGAGTCTTAACGTCATCAACCGAAACGGTCAGACCAGACTGTGTTGCGTAGCGGTAGCACAAGTCTTTGATGCCATCGAGTGCCAATGCAATTTCAGACTTTGTGAAGTGGTCGCTCAAACGCTCCACGATCACACCGAATTCGCGCTTGCGAAGTGTGTCGTTGATGTGTCCAAACTTCTTCACGAAACCGGCTGGCAAACGCTCTTCGAACAACAAACGACCTGGCGTGGTGTCCACGTAGATCTGCTTGCCGTTGTCATCGCGCTCAGCGATTTTGATCTTGGCGTGAAGTGCAACGTCACCACTGTCAAGTGCACGAACTACTTCGTACAGCTGACGGTAAACGTGGCCTTCGCCCTTTGATCCATCGCGCTGATCGGTGAGGTAATACCCACCAATCACCAAGTCCTGCTGTGGGGTCACGATTGGACGACCCGATGCTGGCGACAAAATGTTGTTTGCGCTGAGCATAAGCACGCGTGCTTCTGCCTGTGCTTCAACCGACAATGGCAAGTGAACTGCCATCTGGTCACCGTCGAAGTCTGCGTTGAACGCAGTACATACGAGTGGATGCAACTGAATTGCCTTGCCCTCAACGAGCAATGGTTCGAATGCCTGAATACCCAAGCGGTGCAACGTAGGAGCACGGTTCAACAGAACTGGGTGTTCCTTAATGACGTCTTCAAGAACGTCCCACACCTGTGGCCTGCGACGCTCAACCATGCGCTTTGCACTCTTAATGTTCTGTGCAAGCTGCTGATCGACCAAACGCTTCATCACGAATGGCTTGAACAATTCGAGTGCCATCAACTTTGGCAAACCACATTGTTGCAAGCGCAGTGTTGGACCAGCAACGATTACTGAACGACCCGAATAGTCAACGCGCTTACCGAGCAAGTTCTGACGGAAGCGACCTTGCTTACCCTTCAACATGTCGGACAACGACTTCAGCGGACGGTTACCAGGACCAGTTACCGGACGACCACGACGACCGTTGTCGAACAATGCATCTGATGCTTCTTGCAACATGCGCTTTTCGTTGTTCACGATAATTTCCGGTGCACCAAGATCGAGCAATCGACGCAAACGGTTGTTGCGGTTAATTACGCGACGGTACAAGTCGTTCAAGTCGGAAGTGGCAAAGCGTCCACCGTCAAGCTGCACCATCGGGCGCAGGTCTGGAGGAATAACTGGAATAACGTCGAGAACCATTGCCTTCGGGTTATTGACCAAACGACCAGCGTCATCGCGACGGTTGAACGACGCAATGATCTTCAGGCGCTTAATTGCTTTTTGCTTACGCTGCGTGCTGAGCACCTTGCCGTTGTAGCCATTCATGATGGCATTACGGAGTGCAATTTCTTCGGCATCAAAGTCGATGGTGTCGATAAGCGACTTAATTGACTCTGCTCCGGTGCCGCCAACGAAGTATTCGCCGTAGCGATCCTTCACTTCGCGCCACAACTCTTCGTCTTCCACGATCATGCGTGAGTGCATCTTGCCGAACGTGTCATGCGCGCGCTGGATCAAGTCCAACTCTTTGCCATAACGCTCGGTGATGGTGGTGAGATCTTTGTCAATCAACTTCTGGCGTGCACGAACATCGGCATCTTTGGCGCCCGACTTCTCGAGTTCCTTCAGCTCTGCTTCTGCATCCTTTTGACGCTGCTTCAAGTCGCGTTCGCGATTCTTGATGAGTTGTTCCTTGTCTTCAAGCAACACTTCTTCAAGTTCGGTCATGTCGGCGTGACGCTTGTCGGCATCAACACTGCTCACCAACCAGGCGGCAAAGTAAATAACCTTTTCAAGCTGCTTTGCCTTGATTTCGTCGCGTGGCTCAAGACCACCCAACAAATAGGCCAACCATGAACGGGTTCCGCGTAGGTACCAAATGTGAACAACTGGTGCAGCCAATTCAATATGGCCCATGCGCTCGCGACGGACCTTTGAACGAGTTACTTCAACGCCGCACTTTTCGCAAATAATGCCCTTAAAGCGCACACGCTTGTACTTACCGCAGTAGCACTCCCAGTCACGGGTAGGTCCGAATGTCTTTTCACAGAACAGACCATCACGCTCTGGGCGCAAGGTGCGGTAATTAATGGTTTCAGGCTTCTTTACTTCACCACGTGACCAGTTACGAATGTCATCGGCAGTGGCCAAACCAATGCGCAACTGTTCGAAACTGTTGACGTCAACCTTGTTTTTAATTTGGGTTCCTGCGTCCGACATGTTTTCCTCTTCTCGTTCTTGTCTGCTCGTCAAATTCTCTGGTTAGTAAGTGGCGTTAGAAAGTGCGCTGTTCGCGGCGGCGTTCACGGTCACGGTCATCTGCATCAGAGCCACGCTCTGGACGCGAAATGTCGATTCCGAGTTCCTGTGTTGCACGGAAGACGTCTTCGTCCATGTCGGCAAGTTCAATGTTCTTGCCTTCATTGGAGATGACTTCTACGTCGAGGCACAATGCCTGCATTTCCTTCATGAGCACTTTGAAGCTCTCTGGAATGCCTGGCTCAGGAATGTTCTCGCCCTTCACGATTGCCTCGTACACGCGAACGCGTCCAAGTACGTCGTCTGACTTAATGGTGAGCAATTCCTGCAAGCAGTAAGCAGCACCGTAAGCCTCGAGAGCCCACACTTCCATTTCACCGAAGCGCTGACCGCCGAATTGAGCTTTACCACCCAAAGGTTGCTGAGTGATCATGCTGTATGGCCCAGTTGAGCGTGCGTGGATCTTGTCGTCAACCATGTGTGACAACTTGATGATGTACATGTAACCCACCATGGTGGTGTTGTCGTAGTACTCACCGGTGCGACCGTTGCGAAGTTGTGTCTTGCCATCATCGCCAATCATGCGAACGCCATCAACCGATTCTGGGTTGAGGTTCCTCAAGATTGACTGAATGGTTGGGTGTGGACCAGCGGCTTCATCTTCATCCCAGTGAGCACCATCGAACACCGGCGTTGCAACAAACGTTGCAGGCTTGGTGTTAATACGTGTCTTGGTTTCGGTACCGCGAATTGGTGAGTCGCCAACAACCTTGTTGTTTTTAACGTCACTCCAACCCCAACGTGCGCAATAGCCAAGGTGAGCTTCAAGCACCTGACCAATGTTCATTCGGCTTGGAACACCAAGTGGGTTCAAGATGATGTCGACAGGAGTTCCGTCTTCCATGTAAGGCATGTCTTCGATAGGGAGAATCTTGGAGATAACACCCTTGTTACCGTGACGTCCTGCCAACTTGTCGCCCACGCTGATCTTGCGCTTCTGCGCAACATAAATGCGGACCAACTGGTTTACACCTGGTGGCAATTCGTCGCCGGCTTCGCGGTCTCCCGCTTCGCGTGACAACACCTTCACGTCAATAACTTTGCCGCTCTCACCGTGTGGAACCTTGAGGCTGGTGTCGCGAACTTCACGAGCCTTCTCACCGAAGATTGCGCGCAACAGGCGCTCTTCTGGAGTGAGTTCGGTTTCACCCTTTGGAGTGACTTTTCCAACGAGAACATCGCCAGGACCAACTTCGGCACCCACGCGAATAATTCCACGGTCATCGAGGTCGGCAAGAATGTCGTCGCTCAAGTTTGGAATGTCACGTGTGATTTCTTCAGGTCCAAGCTTGGTATCACGAGCGTCAACTTCGTATTCCTTGATGTGGATCGACGTAAGTACGTCTTCCTTCACCAAACGCTCGCTCAAGATGATGGCGTCTTCGAAGTTGTAGCCCTCCCATGGCATAAATGCCACGAGCAAGTTCTTTCCAAGTGCAAGTTCACCCATGTCGGTTGAAGGACCGTCACAAATCAAGTCGCCCTTAGCAACTTTCTGACCTTCCTTCACACGAATGATGTGGTTAATGCTGGTGTCTTGGTTTGAACGACGGAACTTGAACAACTTGTGTTCTCCGTCGGCCTTCTTCAAGTTGTCATAAGCAATGGTGATCAAGTCGCCAGTTACCGAAGTAACGGTTCCTGAATCTTTTGCCAAGATGAGGTCTGCACCGTCGCGTGCTGCACGTGACTCAATGCCGGTTCCAATGTATGGAGCCTCTGCGCGAAGTAATGGAACTGCCTGACGTTGCATGTTCGCACCCATGAGCGCGCGGTTTGCGTCGTCGTGCTCCAAGAACGGAATCAACGCTGTTGCCACCGAAATAATTTGGCGAGCCGAAACGTCGATGAAGTCCACTTCTGTTCCAGGTACGTACGCGATGTCAGTGGTTGAACCGAAGAAGCTTTCTGCTTCAAGCATCTTCTTCAAGTCATCCAAGCTGGCTGCCTGTGGTGAACGACGTACGAGTACGCGCTCTGCCTTAAAGGTGCCATCTGCATTCAACGCGGTGTTTGCCTGCGCAACGACGTAGTTCTCTTCTTCGTCAGCTGGCATGTACACGATTTCGTCGGTGACCTTGCCGTTGCGAACGCGACGGTATGGGCTCTCGATGAATCCGAATGGGTTCACGCGTGCATATGTTGAAAGCGCACCGATCAGACCAATGTTTGGACCTTCTGGTGTCTCAATTGGGCACATACGTCCGTAGTGGGAAAAGTGAACGTCTCGAACTTCGAAACCTGCGCGCTCACGGCTCAGACCACCAGGTCCGAGTGCCGACAAACGACGACGGTGCGTAAGACCCGACAATGGGTTCACTTGGTCCATGAACTGCGACAACTGGGAAGTTCCGAAGAACTCCTTGATTGCAGCAACAACTGGACGCACGTTGATCAGTGTTTGTGGCGAAATTGCTTCCACATCTTGTGTGGTCATGCGCTCGCGAACTACACGCTCCATGCGTGACAAACCGATGCGAACTTGGTTCTGAATCAATTCACCAACCGAACGAATACGACGGTTTGCAAAGTGGTCCTGATCGTCGAGGCGGTAGCCAGGCTCTTGCTTCACGAGGTGCAACAAGTAGGTAATGGTTGCAAGAACTTCGCAACGGCTGAGAACATCTTGTCCTTCAACTGGTACGTCGAGCTTGCCAAGTTCGGTGCCGACCTTCATGTCGAACAACTTGCCAACCTTTTCAATTTCTGCACCCAACTTGCGGTTCAGCTTGTAGCGACCAACGCGTGACAAGTCATAGCGACGGTTTTCAAAGAATGCGCCTTCGAAATATGCACGTGCTGCTTCAACGTTTGGTGGTTCGCCTGGACGAGCACGCTTGTAAATTTCAACAAGTGCTTCTTCGCGCGTTGGAGCGATTGGACGCTCCTTTTCCCACTGACCTTCAAGGAAGTCGAAGTAGTTCACGAAACGATCGAGGAAGCCTGGAGCGTTTTCTTCGTCATAACCAAGTGCACGCAACAAGGTGAAAATACCGATGCGTCGCTTACGTGCAACACGCGTTCCGGCGGTGACGTCTTTACCTGGCTTCTGCTCTACGTCGAACTCCAACCATTCGCCGCGGTACGGGTGAATGGTTCCCTTTACCAACTGGTGCTTCGACAAGTTACGCAAGCGGTAACGCTCACCTGGTTCGAAGATAACGCCTGGCGAACGAACCAACTGACTCACCACAACACGCTCGGTGCCGTTAATGACGAAGGTGCCCTTTTCGGTCATCTTCGGGAAGTCGCCCATGAACACAACTTGTTCTTTAATTTCGCCGGTTGGCTTATTCAAGAAACGTGCGCGCACAAATACTGGCGACGCATAGGTCATGTCACGTTCGCGGCACTCCGCAACAGTGAACTTTGGTTTTGGACAAAGATCTTCATCGTCTGGGTCGAATTCAAGTTCGAGCTGAAGATCGTCGCTGAATCCTTTGATTGGCGAAATATCTTCGAAAGCTTCCTTCAATCCTTCTTTAAGGAACCATTCAAAACTCTCGCGTTGTACCGCGATGAGGTCTGGAAGTTCGAGGGTTTCTGGAAGGGTCGCGAACGAATACCGTTCGCGTGCAGACGCACGTGAGGCCACTGAGTTACTCCTGATCGAGAAGTGATGAATACGAATCGACGAGCCAGATGAACTTCTTTGGGGGAAGGTTCAGGGGGCTACGCACGGCAACGAACTAGGCTACCGCCGCTTTTGCGGCTTTTACCCAGATCTGATAGACGGCTGAAGCCCGAGGCTTTCGCCCCGGGCTTACAGACCTAAATGGCTGAAATTACGCGAGTTCGACGACTGCGCCGGCTTCTTCCAACTTGGCCTTTGCCTTCTCGGCATCGTCCTTGCTGGCACCCTCGAGAACAGGCTTTGGTGCACCGTCTACGAGGTCCTTTGCTTCCTTCAATCCGAGGCTGGTGAGTTCGCGTACGACCTTGATGACCTGAATTTTCTGAGCTCCGCCTTCTTTCAAGATGACAGTGAACTCGTCCTTTTCAGCTGCTGCTGGAGCTGCTGATGCTGCTCCGCCTGCTGCTGCAACAGCAACTGGTGCTGCTGCGGTGACGCCGAACTTCTCTTCGAACGCATCGAGGAGGTCCTTCAATTCGATTACTGACAATTCTGCGATTCCGTCAAGAATCTGGTCTTTGGTGAGTGCCATTTCTTTTCTCCTATTTTTCTGTATTGATCTTGGTTATTGGGATTGGTTTCTTGAACGTGGCTATTACGCCGCATCCTTCGATTCGATAAGCGCCTTGATGCCGTAAGCGGCACGACGCATTGGAGCCTGGAGCAAGTTCGCGGTCTTGCTGAGTGGGGCCTTGAGGGCACCAGCGAACATGGACAACAGAACTTCGCGGCTTGGCAAGTCGGCAAGTGCCTTCAATTGCACTGCATCAACGGTCTTTCCGCCAATGACGCCACCCTTCAACACCAACAATGGGTTGGTTGCTGCATGGTCGCGAAGTGCTTTTGCTGCTGCCGAAGCGTCACCTTTAACAAAGGTGATTGCGGTTGGGCCAACAAGGAAGTCGGACAAACCTTCGAAGCCAGCTTCTTGTGCTGCGCGGCTTGCGAGTGTGTTCTTGTACACCTTGTATTCAGCACCAAGTGGGCTGAGTGAGCGACGCAGCTTGGCGAGTGAACCTACGGTCATACCGCGGTATTCGGTGATGAGTGCTGCATCTGATGCTGCGAGCTTCTCGCGAACTTCAGAAACTACTGCTGCCTTCTCGGCGTTTGGTGATGTTGTCATCGTTGCCCTTTGGTTGCTTTCGAATAAGGAAAAATGTGTTTCCGGCGCGGGCGCTCGGACACTTCAACGAACGCTCTCTGCGCTGCGACTGATGTCGCGCTCTTCGAGTATTCGCCTCGTTTGGCAAGACTTTCGTCTTCTTCGTTTTTCGAATTACTTCGAAACAACCAAATGTCTGTGGCGAGCAACCGTTCCGAATAATTCGGATTGGGTTGTTATGTGAGTGGTCAGGCTAGCGGGGTGTTTTGGGTATTGACACCCCGCCAAAGCCAGACCGAATTATTTAGTAGGAGCTGGAGTCAACGCGGACGCTTGGTCCCATGGTTGACGAAACAGACACCTTCTTTACGTACTTACCCTTGGCCGAAGCTGGGCGGGCACGCATGAGTTCTTCCATTACTGCAGCAAAGTTGGCTTCAAGAGCCGACAGTTCGAAGCTGGCCTTGCCAACTGGGACTTGTACGTTGCCGTAACGGTCGGTGCGATATTCAACTTTTCCGCCCTTAAATTCGGTAACTGCGCGACCAACGTCGTTGGTAACGGTTCCCGTCTTTGGGTTTGGCATCAAGCCACGTGGTCCGAGCGCGCGGCCCAACTTACCCACCATTGGCATGAGGTCTGGAGTGGAAATCGCAATGTCGAAGTCCATCTTTCCGCCTTCAATGGCGGCTGCAAGATCGTCGGTTCCCACAATGTCTGCACCAGCATCGCGAGCAGCCTGTGCTGCTTCGCCCGCTGCGAACACGGCAACGCGAACGGTCTTACCAGTTCCCGAAGGAAGGGCGACGGTTCCACGAACTGCCTGATCGGCCTTACGTGGGTCAAGACCCAAGCGCACTACCAATTCGATGGTTTCATCAAACTTGGCGGTTGCCATGGTCTTGGCCTTGTTCAACGCATCGCTTGACGAAAACGCCGCTTCGATGTCGTAACTGGCAATTGCTGCTTTGTATTTTTTTCCTAGTGGCATAAAGCCTCCCTCATGGTTGTGTCGTTCGGGCGAGGTAATCCCGATCCAACGTTTATATATGTATGTGAACTCGTTACTCAGCCAACAACGGTAAGACCCATTGAACGGGCAGTTCCTCGGACCTGAAGCTTTGCGGCTTCCATGTCGTTGGCGTTGAGGTCTGGCATTTTGATCTTGGCAACTTCTTCAATGTCCTTTTCAGTAACACTGCCGCAGACTTCTTTGCCTGGGTTCTTTGCTGCCTTTTCCAAACCGGCTTTCTGACGAAGCAAAACTGGTGTTGGAGGTGTCTTCAAAATGAATGTGAAAGTGCGGTCTTCGCAGATTGAAATTTCAACTGGAATGATCGTTCCTACTTGTGATTCGGTTGCAGCGTTGTACTGCTTCACGAAGTCCATGATTTGGATTCCGTGAGGTCCGAGTGCCGTACCAACTGGTGGTGCAGGCGTCGCTTTTCCAGCTGGAATCTGGATTTTTACGATTGCTACAACGTCTTTCTTTGCCATGACGAGTGTTCTTTCTTTTTTGGAAGTTGTTTAGAGCTTTGCCACTTGGCTGAAGTCCATCTCCACCAAGGTCTCGCGACCGAAGATGTTGACGAGCACTTTCAACTTCATGTGATCTGGGTTAATTTCTGCGACTTGACCGGAGAAGTCGGCGAATGGGCCTTCCTTCACGCGCACGCCTTCGCCAATTTCGTATTCGAGCTTTGGTGCTTTGCGCTTTGGTGCCGACTGTCCGTCGCCCTTTGCGGAAAGGAATGTTTCAACCTCGCGGCGTGACAACGGTGTTGGCTTCTGACCTTTTTGGCTTTGACCAACGAAACCAGTTACGCCTGGAGTGTTGCGAATGCAAAACCATGTGTCGTCATCCATTTCGCAACGCACGAGCAAGTAACCAGGGAAAACTTTCTTCTGCACGGTTTGCTTACGTCCGCCTTTGAATTCGACAACGTCTTCCATTGGAATCACGATTTCGTAAATGCGATCTTCAATTTGCATTGACTGAATACGTGCCTGCATTGACTGCTGCACTTTCTTTTCGTATCCACTCTGTGAATGCACGACGTACCACGAACCAGGACGCAACCATGGTCGATCAATTACTTCTTCTTCATCTTCAAACTCGTTACCGGTGAGGTCGAAGGCGACGTCAGGCGCAACCGTGTCGGTTGTGTCGAGGTCTTCAGATGTGAGAGTTGCGTCGTCAGTCATAATTCAGCCGTTCGGTCTGGGGTCAGTCCTTGTAAAGCCAGCCAGAAAGTATGCCAAAGACAGCGTCCAATCCACCCACGAACGCCGTAATGACCACAACAGTGACCAACACGATGATCGAATAGCGACGAATTTCTGGCCACTTCGGCCACGCGACCTTGCGCATTTCATCGCGAACTTCGCGAATGTATTGAGCAGGACTCGTGCGCACTTTCTTTACCTGGCTCGCGACAGTAGGCCGGGGTTGGCGAATAGGCGCACCCTGGTCGTTTACGGCGCCCATCTTTTGCATGGCGCGCTTCTGCTGTCGGTTGAGATCCATGGACATAGCGGAGTTTGAGCCTATCGGGGGCTTTGCCGCACTAATCGGGGTCAAACCACAAGAAATTTGCAGGGCAGGAGGGATTTGAACCCCCGACCATCGGTTTTGGAGACCGGCGCTCTACCAACTGAGCTACTGCCCTAAATAGCGAAGGTGAGGCTACCAGCCATTATCTGTATGACCTATGGGCGCACTTTCCTTATTGGGATTCGAAGCTACTTCGCTGGTCCTTGCTCATACAGCCACTGCATGGCCATATGGAAGATAATCAGTTGGAGGTCTTCGGCAATCTGCATGTCGTCAATGGCGAAATGAATGGGGTGCTTGGCAATTCCCTTGCACTTACCACCCGAGTATCCGAGCACTGCGAATGTTTCCATTCCTAGAGAGTTGCCCATTTCCAGCGCCTTCACAACGTTCGCCGAGTTGCCACTTCCCGAGAACACCACCAAAATGTCTCCTGCGTCGGCTTTCACCCGCAATTGTTCCGAATAAATGTTTTCGTATCCGATGTCGTTTGCAAGACATGTAATGACTGCGGGGTTTGCGCTGAGAGAATCAATGCGCAATCCAATTCCGTTCTTCACACCAGCGCCATACAAGAAGTCGTTTGCCAGATGGTTTGCATTTCCCGCAGAGCCACCGTTACCGCACAAGTAAATGGTCTTCTTGTTTTTCCACGCGAGTTGCATTGCCGCAGCAAGTTTTGGAACTTCTTTCATTGCAGGAAGTTCAAGCGCAGTGTGCATGCGTTTGATGTACTCGCTAATCAGCTGTTCCATAGTTCCAAACCTAACTTTGCGACCTGTTCATTACTTCGTCGAATGTTCCTTCGTCAACAATACGCCCTGCGTCTAGGCGATACAGGCGATCGCAATATTCAACCGTGCTTAAACGGTGCGCAACGATGATGACCGTCTTGTCGCCCTGCAGTGCTTGTACTGCTTGCATTACGCCGTGTTCGGTTTCTGTATCGAGTGAACTCGTGGCTTCGTCCAGCACCAACACTGACGGTCGGTGATACAGCGCGCGCGCAATACCGATGCGCTGACGTTGCCCACCAGAAAGTCGTACACCACGCTCGCCCACAACCGTGTCAATGCCGTCCGGTAGTGATGTAACGAAATCTTCAAGTTGCGCTGACTTCAATGCTTCGTGAATTGCAACTTCATCAATTTCGGTATCGGCAATTCCTATTGCAATGTTGCGCCTCAATGAATCGTCCATCAAAAAGATTGTCTGCGGAATGTAGCCAATTTGCTTTTGCCAGTGCTGCTTAACATTTTCAATTGTTTGACCATTAATCAACACCGAACCATTTTGTGGTTCCAGCAGCCCAAGCATGATGTCGATCAGCGTGCTCTTTCCGCTACCACTTTGACCAACAAATCCAACTGCTTCACCAGATTGAATCCGTAAATTTATATTCGAGAGAACTAAGTACTCAGATTGCTCATATTTGAAATCCATCTGATCTACGACGATATTTTCGAATTGAAAGCTCACATTCTCGTTTAACGAATTGCTGGCGATCGGCAAGTCCAAGTCATGTTGAATTGTTTCAATTGTTGATCGTGAAACTTTCAGTGTCTGCTTGCTGCTTACCAACTTATTGATTGAAGGAAGCACCTTGAAGGAGGTCACGGCAAACAAACCAACTGTTGGAATGATTTTGTCAATGTCTTTTCCAGTTGCAAGCATGATTGCAACCAGACCCGCCAGTCCGGCCATTGCCATTACTTCAAGCCACAGCCGAGGAACAGCCTGGACAGTGCTGATGCGACGTAACAAGTTCGCATCTAACGTTTGGCGTTCTCTGTGCTCGTTGACGAACCATTCTTCGCGGCCTAGTACCTGAACATCTTTTACAGCACCAAGACCCTGCTGAATAGTTTGAATTATCGATCCTTTTTGAATTTGCCGTTCAGTTCCCCATCTTTGCAATTTTCGATCAAAAAATCTTTGAAAGATAAAAGTTGCAAAAAGCAACAAACCGATTACACAAATCGTTCCAAGGGGTTCTACTACTACTAAAACAATAAATAATGCGACGGCAATTAAACTTTCGGTCAAAATTGTCAACATTGGCTCTATCCCAGCAGCCACAAGCATCGATGCATCTTGGGTATTTCGAATTAATGTGGACGAATTTTTTTGCAGATGAAATGCATACGGTTGTCGTATGTAAATCTCAAGCATCCGCGCAGCAATTCGAGATGTCACCCGCGTAAGGAAACCTCGTTGTATCCAAGTACTTGCTGCAAGGAACACATTCTTCAACACATAAACCGCAAGTATCAATCCCACAGCGAGTTGGATCATTTGCGTTTTATCTAAAGAAGGTTTGATCGTGAAAAAAACAAGAGAAATTTTCTGGCTGTCCGAAGCAATAACTGAAAGGACCGGAATCATCATTCCAACGCTAAATGTTTCAAGAACTGTGCCGACAAGAATCAATGCGACCATGCCAATTAGCGATCGCCGCTCTTTCGATTGCAGCACATCCCAAAGCAACTTACGTGTTGGCTTGGTCATGTGTTCTTTTTCGACTTTCAAGCATCCGCCTTACGTCAAATATTTGTAGCGGCGACCGGATTCGAACCGGTGACCTTCCGATTATGAGCCGGATGCTCTCACCAACTGAGCTACGCCGCCGTAACTACGAGCCCTCTGTGGGAATCGAACCCACCACCTCTTCCTTACCATGGAAGTGCTCTACCGAATGAGCTAAGAGGGCGTACTCAAGTGGACTTCCCACTTGAATGCCGACTCATCCTAGCGATTTGCTAAATAATCGGCATTCTCAATTTCGCCTATTTCAGCACCCATTCGCCAAGAACTTGTTCAACTTTTGGGAGAAGCTTGGCAGTTACTTCCCCAAACTGGAGCCTGCCCCTTTCTCCCATTCCTTCTGCAACAAGCTCCTGAACCCCAGATGCACTTACTGGCTGAATGCCGCGATTCTGTATATATGCCGAAACCAAATCTTTTATTTCAAGTTCAGAGGATTTCTGCTGAGTAACACCATTAATCGCAAACAAGTTTGGATCTTTAAACCATGCAATTTCTGACTTAACAATTTCACTCAAATCCAATACTTTTCCATTTTGCTGTAATCGAACCGGCGACCAAGTTGCAAACTTAGAACCGAAAAAGAATTGGCTAAACCTGGTCACTTCTACATAGAGCACTGGGCGCCGAAACAGCATGCAAACTGCATCCGGTCCAGTTTGCGTTGAGATCGCAAACGTGCATGTAGCCGCAAGGTACACATCGAGGAACTCTGACCGTCTATCTGAAAGCGCGTAGTCAATTACACCCGCAGGAGCTTTTGTAAATGGTCGCTCCGATCCAGAGCCCATCCGAACGACTTGATATCCATTAGCAATTAACTCTGTTGCTGCACTTGCAAAATGATTGATATCAAAATTTATAAGCTCATACCCCAGTGACTCAGTGTCGCCCTTGGATTGGTAATGACCACCATCACGAACAATTAAGCAGACATATGGTTTGTCAGGACTAATGCCAATTTCAACAAGCCTCCTGCGCCCCTCTTCCATCTCTTCTGCACTGAGAGACACGTGCGAATCAGTCTTATCTAGGCCATTCATACTTCCTGTTATTGAAAGTTTTGCCTGGTCTAATTTAAGAAAAGGAAAAATACTCCCAGCTCTATACAAAGAACCAACCAGCCAACTAGGACAAGCCGGCAGTTTTTCTTTCCACTTTTTTGCCAAAAACCTGTTCGATTGTTTTGAAGTCGGACCCAAGCTCCAAATACTTATTACTCTCTTCTTTGCTTGGCGATTTTCCTTCGCGATCTCTTTCTCAGCCAAGAAAATTTCAGGCTCTAAAGCCAAATGGCCATACC
>JBAXBR010000032.1:0-16945 GCA_037141855.1 Actinomycetota bacterium
AGATCACATCGATAATTGGCACACCAAGAATCAATAACGGAATAAACAGAGGCGCAATGAAGAAATATGTTTGCCCACTTACACCTTGCAACTGTGGGTCAGCTCTGCCTCCCACCACACTTGTCGACACAGCCATCAACAAGCCGAGCATCAGTGCACCTACGTCACCCATAAATATTCTCGCTGGGTTGAAGTTGTACGGCAAGAAGCCCAAACAAATTCCCAGCGTGATGATGGCAATCAGCGGCCCAATGTTTGGTTGCGCAAGTAAACCCATATCTGCAAGATGCTTGCTGTACACAAAAAATGTTGCTGCCGCAATGGCAACGATTCCTGTTGCGAGTCCATCAAGTCCGTCAATCAAGTTGATGGCTTGCGTCATTCCAAGCAACCACATCACGGTGAAGAGCGGAATCCAATCGTTTGACAACACGAACACGTCAAGGAACGGCACACGGAAATAAAACATGGTCACGCCGAACCACACCAATACCAATGCAACGACCACTACTCCGGTCACCTTCATTGGTGCAGACAGATCGCGAATGTCGTCGGCAAAACCGAGCGCCGTAATTAAACATGCCGCGACTACAACGCCAATCAATTCTGAGTTTCCAGAAATTACCGGCGAGAAGCGATCCATCTTCCATGCCAACAACAACGCTGCAACAAGTCCGCCAAGAAACGCCAAGCCGCCGACGTTTGGAGTGGGAACCGGATGCGCACGTCGATCATCTGGTTCGGCCATCCACCGTCGCTTGCGTGCATAGCGCTCGACAAGCGGAGTAAGGATTGCTGTCACCACCGCGGCACACAGGCCGACGATCAGATAACCAGTGAGATCAATCACGCACGCTTTGGATACACAGGGAACTTGGCGCACAAGGCTGCAACCTTGGCGCGAACTTCTGCAACAGCTGCCGGATTAGTGCGATTGCGCAATGTCGTTGCAATATATTCAGCAATGAGCGCCATCTCTGGTTCTTTCATGCCTTGGGTTGTAACTGAAGGAGTTCCAATCCGCACACCGCTTGTTACGAATGGACTGCGCGGATCATTTGGAATGTTGTTCTTGTTCAACGTGATTCCAGCTTCATCAAGAATGAGCTGAGATTCTTTACCGGTGAGTTCGGCATCGAATGGCTGCAAGTCCACCACCATCATGTGCGTATCGGTTCCGCCCGAAACCAATCGGAATCCTTGTTTCGACAGGGCTTCTGCAAGAGCCGATGCATTCTTCACAATCTGCTGTGCGTAATCCTTAAAACTTGGCTGCATTGCCTCATGAAACGCAACAGCCTTTGCTGCAACCGCATGTTCAAGTGGGCCACCTTGGCTTCCTGGGAATACCGCCTTATCAATTGCTGCAGCATGAGCAGCGGTGGTCAGAATGCAACCACCACGCGGACCACGCAAAGTTTTATGTGTAGTGAATGTAACTACGTCGGCATATGGCACTGGGTTCGGATGTGCGCCACCCGCAACGAGACCTGCAATGTGAGCGATGTCGAACATCATCAGCGCACCAACTTCATCGGCGATTGCGCGGAATGGCTGTGGCTCAAGCCTGCGTGGGTACGACGTAGTTCCCGCAACAATCATTTTTGGCTTGTGCTTAATTGCTAGTTCACGAATTTGATCAAAGTCCAAACGCTCGTCAGTTGCACCAACTCGGAACGACTGGAAGTTGTACAAAATGCCTGAAGCATTCACCGGTGATCCATGTGTGAGGTGACCACCGTGGTCAAGGCTTAAACCAAGCACGGTGTCGCCAGGTTTAATGAGTCCGAGATACACAGCCATGTTTGCGCTTGCACCCGAGTGCGGTTGCACGTTGGCGTGTTCTGCACCAAACAATTTCTTCACGCGATCAATTGCGAGCGCCTCAATTTCGTCAACAACTGCGTTGCCTCCGTAATAGCGCTTGCCAGGGTAACCCTCTGCATATTTGTTCGTGAGCACCGAACCAGTTGCTTCCATCACATCCGGTGAGGTGAAGTTCTCACTGGCAATTAATTGCAGTCCAGTATTTTGACGATTACGTTCTTTGTCAATTAGTCCAAAAACTTCGGTGTCTCTCTGGGTCTCCGACGGCCAAGGCATTAACGCGCTCCTTCTTGTTGTTCAATTTCTGTTAACTGCGCAACTCTGCGCTCATGACGACCACCTTCAAATGGAGTGGTCAAAAACTTTTCGACAATTTCTTCCGCCAACTCAAAACTCACTACTCGCCCACCCATGCTCAACACGTTGGCATCGTTGTGTGAGCGAGCCATTTCCGCCAAGAACAAGTCGTTGCATAGCGCGGCACGAACACCATGCACTTTGTTTGCTGCAATCTGTTCGCCCTGACCGCTTCCACCCATCACAATGCCGAGGTCTGCTTTGCCATCTCGAACATCGCGGGCTACTGCTGCACAAAATGGTGGGTAGTCAACGCTTTCGGTGGAGTCTGTGCCGTGATCGATAACCGTGTGACCAGCCTTCGACAGCACAGCAACAAGGTGCTGCTTCAATTCGAAGCCAGCGTGGTCCGAACCGATGGCAATAGTGCGAGGAGTGAGCGAAGAATTCATCAGAGATACCGCAAGCGAGCATAGGTCACGTGGGCTTTACCCAATAGATCGCTTGTATTCACTGAAAAGTAGAGTTTGTGAAGTGACGCTCGACCCACGCACCCCCGTACTTATAGGGCAGGCCCAAATTTCGCAGCACGAAGACGACCTGTCGATTGCACTCGGACCAACCCAACTCATGTCACAAGCAGTGCGTCTAGCCATTGCGGACGCGGGAGTTACTGCGCTTGGCACAATCGACGCGCTCCACGTACTGCGTTCGCTTTCTAACCGCGAGCCAAACCCCGGGCGCAGTGTTGCTCGCGAACTTGGGCTCGACGTTCGCATAACGGGTCTCGCTCCACACGGTGGAAACCTTCCGCAGTCACTTGTGAACTATTCGGCATTGGCAATATCTCGTGGTGAGATTGACATGGTCATTCTCACGGGAGGCGAATCTTCACGCTCACGCCGGCGCGCCAAACAATCTGAAGTCCAACCAACATGGATCGACGCATCTCACGAATCTTCATCCGATGAAGCACCAACTGTCGTGGGCGACGAACTCATCATGAACCATGAAGCAGAGCTTGCACTCAAGATCGCATTTCCAATTCAGATTTACCCAATGTTTGAAACTGCTCTACGCGCTGCTGCACATCGTTCGGTGCAAGACCATCAGCAACTCATCAGCGAACTGTGGTCGCGATTCAGCAAAGTTGCAGAAGGCAACCCACATGCTTGGTTGCGTAAGTCGTATTCACCTGAGCACATCCGCACCGCTTCGCCAAGTAACCGAATGGTTGGCTTTCCGTACACGAAACTCATGAACTCAAACAATGATGTCGACATGTCCGCTGCACTCATTTTGTGTTCAGTAGAACGAGCAACCGCACTTGGTATTTCGCGTGACAGATGGGTGTTCCCGCAAGCAGGAACCGATTGCCACGAACACAACTTCATTTCTCATCGCTGGTCGTTTACCGACACTCCGGCAATCCGTCTAGGCGGCGAGCAGTTACAACAACTCACGGGCAAGGCAACACATGAATATGACTTCATTGACTTGTATTCGTGCTTCCCTTCAGCAGTTCAGCTTGGCGCACAATCGCTTGGCCTCAGCCTGAACCAACAACTCACCTCAACTGGTGGGCTTTCATTTGCCGGCGGACCATTTAATAACTACGTAATGCACGCCATTGCCACCACGATGCAAAACGTTCGCGAACAGCCAAGCGCTCACGGTTTTGTATGGGCCAACGGCGGGTACGCCACCAAACACGCATTCGGCGCATACGCATCTACCCCACCGTTAAACGGCTTTGCCCATTCATCTCCTCAAGCACAAGTTGATGCAATGCCAAAGCGCCAAGTGGCAAGCAGTGCAGAAGCAGTTGGTCCGGCAAAGCTCGAGTCCTACAGCGTGATGCACGGTCGCGACGGAAACCCGGAAACCATTTGCGCATCGGTCATCCTTCCTGACTCACGACGCGCGTGGGCAACATCGAATGACGTTCAGTTAGCAACCGAAATGTGCGAACGCGAATGGGTCGGAGTTCCTGTTCGTCTTGACGATGCGGGAACATTGCTCGCATGACCGACACGTTCCCTCGGCAGTACGCGCGAACACAGCGCCTCACCCTGGGCGAACCGCGAAACGTTGTTGTTTCTCCTGATGGAAAGCGAGTGCTATTCCTTCGCTCGGCAGCAGGAAACGACACCGTTAACTCGCTGTGGTTGTGCCATACCGAACGCAATACCGAAACGTGTATCGCCGACATTCGTGCGCTGCTCACCGGAACGAACCCAGAAAACGAATCAGCACAAGAACGCGCACGCCGAGAGCGTGCACGCGAAGGCGCTGCGGGAATCGTTTCCTTTTCATGTGATAGCGAAGTTCACCACGCAGCATTTTCCGTAAGCGGTCGTCTGTTTGTGAGCGACATGCACAATGCCCACGAAATTACGGTTAAAAACCCAGCCCCGGGAACCGTGTACGACGCACGAATCAGCCCAGATGGCAAACATATTGCATATGTGCGTGGAAGCGCACTATTCGTGTGCGACTTGCAGGGCAACGAAGAGCGCCTTACAAGCGAAATAGCAACTGACGTCACGTGGGGTGTCGCCGAGTTTGTTGCGGCAGAAGAAATGAACAGGCAGCGCGGCTACTGGTGGTCGCCGAACAGCGATGCGCTCGTTGTGGAACGCGTAGACAACTCGCCAATCGAACTCATCACTATTGCCGACCCATCGCAACCAACATCTGAACCGCAAACTCGCAGGTATCCATTTGCTGGAACCAACAATGCGCACACCTCGTTGCACATCATCGACCTGCAAGCAAACAGCACTTCTGTCCGATGGGATGCAGAAGCATTCGAATACCTCACGTCTGTGCAGTGGAACAAGGCAGGGCTCATCATTTCGGTTATGTCGCGCGATCAAAAGCTGCTTGACATTCGAAAAGTGCACATTGCAACTGGCGAAACAGAGTCTCTGCACGTTGAGCGCGATGACAAATGGGTCGAACTCGTTGCTGGTGTCCCATTGCTCATTGCCGAAAACATGTTGCTGTGGTGTGGCGAACGCAATGGCGCACGCGCCATCGTGCTGAACAACATCGCAATCACTCCCGCACATATTCAGGTACGCGGAATAGTCAACGCCAATGCCGAACATGTCACGTTTTCGGGCAACCCACTCGACCAACCGCACGTCCTGCACGCATGGACCGTGAGCCTTGCAACACATGAATTGGTTCAACTCACCCACGACGATGGCGTACACACGGCATCAACAGGTGCTGACACCATTGTGATTCGCAGCGCAACGATGCAGCACCCCCGTTCGCGAACGCTGGTGAACAACCACCACGAATTGTTGAATAATGCTGAACAATCAATGCTCAACGTCAATGTTTCATTTCATCGCGTCGGCAAACGAAAAATCAACACTGCGATTGTGTTGCCCGAGAATCACGACGGATCTGCTCTTCCCGTGTTGTTCGACCCATACGGTGGCCCGCACGCGCAACGCGTGGTGTCCAGCAGCATGGCGTTCACTACTGCACAGTGGTTTGCCAATCAAGGTTTCTGTGTTGTAATCGCCGACGGTAGCGGCACTCCCGGTCGAGGAAGTGACTGGGAGCGCGAGGTGTACCACGACCTAGCAACCACCGTGCTGAATGATCAACTCGAAGTGCTGCATCACTTGAATGAAATTGCTCCAAGCGCCGACACTTCGAAAGTAGCTATTCGTGGTTGGAGTTTTGGCGGTTACCTGGCCGCACTTGCCGTGCTTCGAGCACCACAGCATTTTCATGCTGCTATTTCCGGTGCTCCCGTAATCGATTGGGCGTTGTACGACACGTTTTATACAGAGCGTTATTTAGGAAACCCCGCACAGGACGACCAGCCGTACGTTGCGTCGTCACTGTTGCACGATGCGAAGAATCTCACTCGCCCAATACTTATCATTCATGGTCTTGCCGACGACAACGTGTTGGCAGCACATTCGCTAGAACTCACTACTGCGTTATTGCATGCAGGAAAGCCGCATGAATTTTTACCGCTAGTTGGTGTCACTCACATGACACCACAAGAAGTTGTTGCAGAAAACTTGCTGCTACACCAGCTGGATTTTCTACGACGCAGTTTGTCGTTGCGCTAACACGATTCGGTCTCTGCCAGCGAAGTCACTTCGAACCTCTACCTGTACAAGACCAGCGTTTTCTAACAAAGCACGAACTTCGTCGCCTTGTCGATAGCCAATTTCGAGCAGCAACCAACCGTTGTTTGCAAGCCATGTTGTTGCACCGTTAATCACTTCACGAATGTCGGCAAGTCCGTTGTCACCTGCAAATAATGCAGAGTGCGGTTCCCACTTGCGCACGTCCGCTGCTACTTCTTCATCGTCTTGAGCAATGTAAGGCGGATTGCATAACGCAATATCAATGGCACCTTTCAACGAAGTATCCAGCGCATTCCACCAACCGCCAAGTGCCAGTCGAACTCCGCCGCCCTTTTGGCCAACGCCAACCAGGTTTCCGCGCGCAACATCGAGGGCATCGCTTGACTGATCGGTGAGCCACACATTGGTTCTGCCAAGCGGCAACTCGTGCGCCATTGACAGCCCAATCACTCCGCTTCCCGTGCCCAGATCAACAATGTTCAGGGGGCGATCTACTTGTTTCAATCGCTCATAGGCAATGGTCAGTCCAACTTCAACTAACTGTTCGGTTTCAGGCCGTGGAATGAGCACACGCTGATCCACATGAACGTCCAAATGTCGAAACGCCCAACGCTTCATCACATATTGCAGTGGTTCGCCAGCCAGTCGGCGTCGAACCATGTCGTGTAATTGCTTTGCCATTGAAGTAGTCACAAACTCACTTTGTGACTGACGAAATTCTTCTCCGTCTAATCCGCTTGCATGCTCGCAAAGCCAGCGCGCTTCGTTGGCATCGCCAAGTTGCTCTGTTGTTTCAGCGAGCATCTCGCTCCATGTCACCGCGTCCTCGGGTGTCATGTTGTGCTTAGTCGTTTGCAGCGCCCGCCAACTGCTCAATCTGGAATTGCGTCGTTAACGCATCCACGACTGGGTCGACGTTGCCCGCCAGGAAATCTTGCAACTGATACAGAGTGAAACCAATGCGGTGATCGGTAATGCGATTTTCTTTGAAGTTGTAGGTGCGAATCTTTTCACCGCGTCCACCTTTACCAACCTGGGCCTTGCGCTCTGCAGACATTTTTTCAGCTTGCTCTTCTTCGCGCTGCTTTAACAATCGTGAGCGCAACACGGTCATTGCGCGCAAACGGTTTTGCAACTGCGAACGCTCGTCCTGCATGGCAACCACGATGCCAGAAGGTCTGTGCGTAATACGCACTGCAGAGTCAGTGGTGTTCACGCCCTGACCACCAGGGCCGCTGGCGCGATACACATCGATCTGCAAATCTTTTTCGTCAATTGACACGTCAACTTCTTCGGCTTCTGGCATGACCATGACTGTTGCCGATGAAGTATGAATTCTTCCCTGTGCTTCGGTAACCGGAACGCGTTGCACGCGGTGAGGTCCACCTTCAAAGCGCATGCGCGTCCATACGGTGTCGCCCTTCAGCAACATCGTCACCTGGTTAATTCCACCCATTGGGGATTTGTCAAGTGACAACACTTCTACCGACCAGCTATTGCGCAGCGCCCATGCGCTGTACATGTCGAACAAGTCATGCGCAAACAAGTTGGCTTCTTCGCCACCTTCTGCACCACGAATTTCCACGATGATGTTCTTGCCATCATTTGGGTCGGCAGGAAGCAGCAACACCTTTAACTGAGCTTCGAGCTCGGCAATACGCGCAACCGCGCCATCGAGTTCGGCTTGCAGTTGTTCACGCTCTGTGCCTTTTGCATCGGCCATCAGTTCGCGAGCAGCTTCGGCGTTTCCTTCTGCGTCTTGGTAGTCGCGGATGCATTGCACCAGTGGTGTTTGCTGCTTGTACCTACGAGAAGCATCGCGCAGTTTGTTTTGATCATTCAGAACCTCTGCGGTGCCAAGACTTTCCTCAAGAGCCACATATTCGGCTTCAATTTGGGACAGACGTTCAAACACGATGCTTAGGCTACGGGCTATTTAACGACGAACTGGGGAAACTTCAACGAAACGCGCTGGATTGCGCAAAGACTGTGCCAATTTGTGCAGCGATGGGGTCACATTGTTTGCGTGAGTTGCAATCAACAGTTCTGCATTTGGCGAGGCGCGTAAGCGAGCATCTGCACCGAAAGCCACCACATCAACATCAATCGATGCAGTGCACACCACTACTACTGGAACTCCGCCTGAAAGCGTGCCGAGAGCAACGCATGGCATTTCATCTTTTACATTCATGCGAATGATCGGTGGTTCAACTGCATGCAGCTGTTGCGCACCGACCAACTCTGGCGACAACACAATTCGGTGGCGCAGCATTCGTTCCGGAGCAAGACGGTTCAATGGGTGTGGAACCGAACCTTCGGTGCGGTGTTCGCGAACAATTCCAACAACTCGCGCAAGCGACTCCACTGTTGCATCGCGGCCATGCACCAACTGAAACGTTTCACGATCGTGTGCACCTACTCCAATTTCGAGCCGGGCTCCATCGCCAACGTCATCGTTCAATACACGGCAGACCTCAAGACCCATCACTTCGCCAGTGAGTAAACCGTGTTCGCGCACCACATCGGCGCCAGAGGTTTCAATCATCAGCGCAAGTCGCTCGTGCGAGTCTGGAACTTTCACATCTGCAAGTGGTTGTGCGGCAGATGCGCGCACTACTTGACCATTGCTCACGCTCCACACCGTGATGTCAAAATTAAATAACGGAGCGCGGCGTGCCAGTACATCGGCGTCAATTTCGCTCAACACATTCAGCGATTCAACGCCGTGCTTGCCCGCCCATAGCAATGCCGGGCTGAGCGCACGTGAATGCTGCTCGGCGACATAGATCCAACCCTGCTTGCCACTTATTGCGGCATGCCCAAATGGAAACTCAACCGATTCAAACGAAGCGGTATCGGCGCCGCATTGCGACGCCGCCATGCGAAGGCGAGCGTCAGACACTTATGCGTTTGGCTGCTTGGCGATTTCGTCCAAGAAGTCGTCGTTGTTCTTGAATGTCTTCAAGCGATCAATCAACAACTCAAGGCCAGGTGCGGCGTTTCCGTCGGCAGCAAGTCCGCTGAGTACTCGACGCAACTTCCACACCATCTGCAATTGCTTGCGCTCGAAGAGCAACTCTTCGTGACGTGTGCTCGATGCATCAACATCGATTGCTGGATAGATACGACGTTCTGCAACCTTGCGGTCCAGGCGAAGCTCCATGTTGCCGGTTCCCTTGAATTCTTCAAAGATGGCATCGTCCATGCGGCTATTGGTTTCAACAAGCGCGGTAGCCAAAATGGTCAAACTTCCACCCTCTTCAATGTTGCGAGCAGCACCGAAGAATTTCTTTGGTGGGTACAACGCACCGGCGTCAATACCACCCGACATGATTCGCCCGGTTGCAGGTGCAGCCAAGTTGTACGCGCGTGACAAACGTGTGATGCCGTCCAAAATAATGACAACGTCTTCGCCCATTTCCACCATGCGCTTTGCCTTCTCAATAACGAGTTCAGCAATGTGCGTGTGCTCTTCCGATGGTCGGTCAAATGTTGAAGCAATTACTTCACCCTTTACCGTGCGACGCATGTCGGTCACTTCTTCAGGACGCTCGTCAATCAGCAGCACGATCAGTTTCACTTCTGGGTGATTCTTTTCGATGCTCGTAGCGATCGTCTTCATGACCGTGGTCTTACCGGCCTTTGGAGGCGACACGATAATTCCACGTTGTCCCTTTCCAATTGGCGCGATGAGGTCGATGATGCGAGCAGTCATGTTGTTTGGATCTGCAGCATTTTCAAGACCCAACTTTGAGTCTGGGAACAATGGAGTGAGGTCTTCGAATCGAGGACGATTCTTCACTTTGTCTGCAGCAACATTGTTAATGGTTTCAACGTCGAGCATCGCTGGGTTCTTTTCATTTCGTCCAGCAGGCTTCGACATACCTGAAACATGGTCGCCCTTACGCAAACCGTATTGGCGTGTGAGACGAACCGAAATGTATGAGTCATCGCGACTTGGCAAGTAGCCATTCACGCGCAAGAAGCCATAGCCCTCGTCGCGCAAGTCCACATAGCCCGAGACCTTTACTGGCTCAGTGCTCAATGGTTCTGTACTCTCTGGCTCAACGGTTTCGTAGCGATCATTGCCCTGTGGGCCTTCATCGCGCGGGCCTTTGCCACGGCGACGACGGTTGCGATTGCGGTTATTGCCGAAGCCGCCACCATCAGTGCGATTGTTGTCGCGTTCACCACGATCGTTGTTGCGATCACCACGGTCGTTGTTATTACGATCACCGCGATCGTTGTTGTTGCGGTTGTTGTTATGGCGATTGTTGTTGCGTTCACCACGTTCGTTGTTATTGCGATTGTTATTCGGGTTTTGTTCGCTTGCACGACGCGCATCTGGCGCAACTGGTGTGCCTTCGTGTTCGGCTAATTCAATTTCCCAATCGGCAAGTGGCTCGCCATCGGCGCCAAGCGCTGGGCCAGCAGGTGCGGCTGATCTTGCTTCTGGCTTTTCAGCCTTTGGTGCTTCAACCTTTTTTGCAGGCTTTGGCACCACTTCTGTTGGCTTTGTCTGCTCGAGGATCATCTCGATGAGTTCTGCTTTTTTGGCACGGGATGCCGACTTCACGCCAAGTGCGCCTGCAATGGCAACAAGTTGTTCGCGGTCTTTTGCTTCAAGTGCTGATTGTTCAAGGGCTCCACTGGCCACAAGGTCCTACTTTCAGGTTTATCGGGCGTTCACGAAAAAGTGAGTTGCCCTAACAACCGCAACTGCGTGACACGAAACGCATAATTCCGAGACGCTGAGTGCGGGGGCTTTGCTCGGGATTCCGAGCCGACTTCCACCATAGCCCCTCTCTGGGCATGTGGCAACTTCGCGCAATTGCCAGTTAATGGCACGAGGCTACGAAAGCCTCAATTGCTTGCAAGTCATTTGGCAAATTCACAATGCGTTCTTTGCGATCAAACAAATCGGCAACGTGGTCCGGCAGTGCAGGGTGCACCCCAGTCGCCTTTTTCACTGCATCGGGGAACTTGGCCGGGTGCGCAGTTGCAAGAGTGATGGTGGGCACGCCCGGTTCGGCACACGCCTCTGCAGATGCAATTCCGACAGCGGTATGTGGGTCGACCAACATTCCACTTTCGCCATAGATGCGCTTCATTACCGCAAGAGTGTCTGCATCATTTGCACGGTGCGCGCGGAATGTTGGTGCAATCCACTTCGCATACTGATCAGGTTCGACTGACAGTTTTCCAGACTGACGGAATCGATTGAGTTGCTCAGTTGTGGCACCACCATCGCGATTATTCATTTCGAACAACAACCGTTCAAAGTTGGACGAAATTTGAATGTCCATACTTGGGCTCAGCGTTGGCACAACTGGAACCATGTCCATGCTGTGCGTTTCGAAGAAGCGCGTCAGAATGTCGTTGCTGTTTGAACCAACAATCAGTTTTTCGATGGCGGCGCCCATTTGTTTGGCTATCCAACCAGCGAGCACGTTTCCAAAGTTGCCCGTTGGCACGCTGAATGAAGCCGAGCGACCGAGTGTTTCGAGCGCCGTGAAGTAATACACCGTTTGCGCCATTACGCGAGCCCAGTTAATGGAGTTCACTGCAGACAAACTGTTGGCTTCGCGGAACGGCGCGTCATTAAACATTGCCTTCACCAAGTCTTGACAATCGTCAAAGGTTCCGTCCACTGCGACCGTGTGCACGTTTGGTGACGTAATGGTGGTCATTTGCCTGCGCTGTACATCGCTGACTCGCCCATTCGGATACAGAATCACGATGTCGACGTTCTTGCAGCCCTTCACCCCGTCAATCGCTGCACTTCCAGTATCACCACTGGTTGCACCAACAATCATCACGCGCTGATTGCGCTGCGTTAATACGTAGTCAAACAACTGCCCAATAAGTTGCAAGGCAACGTCTTTGAACGCGAGCGTTGGTCCGTGAAACAACTCGAGCAAATAATGCTCTGGTGCAATTTGCACGAGCGGCACTACCGCTGGGTCACGAAAAGTTGAATACGCAGTGGCGCACAGCTGCGCAAACACATCTTGAGGTATTTCACCATCGACATAGGGCGCCATTAACGAAGCTGCCTTCGATGCATAGGTTGTGCCGACCAGAGTTGGCTGTTTCGGCCAGGTCTGCGGCACATACAAACCGCCATCAGTAGCTAGGCCAGCTAACAGGGCATCACAAAAGCCCAATTCTGCTGCGCGACCGCGCGTGGAGACATACCGCATAGTTCTTACAGGTTAGTTAGTCGGCAATCACACGAAGAAGCGCTCCAACGTGCATGACCACGTCCAGAGTCTTCAATTCGGCAATGCAGGTCTGCACTGCGGCCTCGTTTGCCGTATGCGTAAGAAACACCAAGCGGGCGCCGTTGCCAATTCCGTCTTGCTCGGCTGCTCGAATGCTCACGTTATTGCGGGCGAAAATTCCGGTTACTGCATGCAGTACGCCTGGCTTGTCGGATACTTCAAGTGGAATCAAATACTCACATGAGGTGTCGGCCATGCGCTTCAACTTCGGAGCGCTTAACTTTCCAAGCGTTGCGTGTGCACCCTTGTTTAAGTTGATGGACGCATCAATGACATCACCAAGCACCGAACTTGCAGTTGGGTCGCCACCTGCGCCGCGACCATAAAACATGAGCGAGCCAGAGGCTTCACCATCGACTACAACTGCGTTGAAACTGTCGCGCACTGAAGCAAGTGGATGATGCATTGGCACCATGGCCGGGTGCACGCGAACCGAAATTTCGCCGGTCACTTTGTCGTACTCGGCAATTGCCAACAACTTCACCGCATAGCCAAGACGCTTGGCGATTGCGATGTCGGCTGGAGAAATTTTGCTAATGCCTTCGCTGTACACATCGCTAGCCACAACGTTGCAACCAAATGCAATGCTGGCAATGATCGAAACTTTTGCTGCTGCGTCTAAGCCTTCAACGTCTGCGGTTGGGTCGGCTTCGGCGTAGCCAAGTGATTGTGCACCCGCGAGTGCGTCTGCGTAACTTTGACCCTCTTCGCTCATCTTGGTGAGGATGTAGTTCGTGGTGCCGTTCACAATGCCGAGCACTCGCTTAATTGGTTCGCCGCGCAAACTTTCGCGCAACGGGCGAATGAGTGGAATTCCACCGCACACCGCCGCTTCGAACAACAGGTCAATTCCGGCATCGTCGGCGGCAGCGAATAACTCTGCGCCGTGCTGAGCAAGCAGCGCTTTGTTTGCTGTAACTACTGGCTTGCCATTTTTCAATGCAGCAAGAATCAACTTGCGCGGCAGGTCTACCCCGCCCATCAACTCCACAACCAAATCAACAGTCGGGTCGTTCACGACAAATTCTGCGTCGGTAGTCATCACCTCTGCGGCAATAGAACCTTTATGTGCATCAATATTGCGCACGGCAACTCGTGCAACTTCAAGGCGAACCCCACTGCGTGCCGCAATGGTGTCGGACTGTTGTTTTACTAGGCGCACAAATGCCGCGCCAACTGTTCCGTGTCCAATAACTCCAAGACGCACGCGGTGTTCCGTCATGCCCTTCACGCTATTGGCTATTCGCTCACATCCAGTCGCACTAGGTCGTCATATGTTTCGCGACGCACCACTAGTCGTGCTTTGCCATTGCGAACAAACACCACTGGAGGACGCGTGACTTTGTTGTAGTTCGAGCCCATTGAGTGCCCATATGCGCCAGTTACTGGTGTTGCGACCAAATCGCCAACACGCAATCCAGCAGGTGCGAAAGTTTCACTAATCAAGATGTCACCGCTTTCGCAGTGTTTGCCAACTAACCGAATTGACTCGGTGCGATCGGCATTCGCGTTCGCAGGCATAAACAATTCGTATCCACTGCCGTACATCACTGGCCGCGGGTTGTCGCTCATGCCGCCATCAACAGCTACATAAGTGCGCACTCCAGGAATTGGCTTCACTGTTCCCACTTCGTACACCGTTACTGCAGCAGCCGCAACAATTGAACGGCCTGGTTCAACAAACACTTGTGTCGGTTTACGCAATTGTTCGGCTGCAGAAATGAGGTGCGTCGACCATTCGGTGATGGTTGATGCATGTTCGCTTTCCACATAGGCAACACCAAGCCCACCCCCAAAGGTGAGTTGCTCTACCTCTAACTCATTTGCCAAATCCACCATGATTTTTGCAGCGTGAGCAAAGTTCTCTACCGCGAACACGTTTGAGCCAATGTGGCAATGCACGCCAACAAAGTTCACCGACTTTGAATTACGTGCTCGTTCTGCGGCCTTGTGTGCGTCGCCGTTTCCTAAGTTGAAACCAAACTTCGAATCGTTTTGGCCAGTGGCAATGTATTCGTGCGTGTGCACCGAAACACCTGGCGTAATGCGCAACTGCACTCGCGGCACAGGCATACCTTCTGTATGCAATGCGTCTAAGCGATTCAGTTCGTCAAAGTTGTCGACAACAATGTGATGCACATCGGCATTAATTGCCATGCGCAGCTCCTCCATGCTCTTGTTGTTGCCGTGCATCACGCAACTGCTGCCAGGCACGCCAGCATTCAGTGCAACGAATAGCTCGCCGCCCGTTGCAACGTCGAGCATCAGTCCTTCGTCGTAAGCCAACTTCGCCATTGCTGTGCAAAAGAAAGCCTTGGTTGCATAAATCACTCTTTTCGCACCAAATGCCTTCACTGCTTCATGGCAACGTGCACGCAAATGATCCTCGTCGTACACAAACACTGGCGTTCCAAATTGCTTGGCAACGTCTACGAGCGAACATCCGCCGATGCTCATGACGCCTTGTGCATCAATTACCGCGTTGTCTGGCAGTAGGTGCTTGGCGATGGCGCTCACATTTGCTCCGGAGATTCGATACCCAATAATGCCAGTCCACGCTCCATTACCCGAGCAGTGAAATCGCACAACGCCAGACGGCTCATCTTCTGTTCTTCAGAGTCGGCCCGCAAAATTGGGCAATGCTCATAAAAAGAACTGAACTCACTTGCTAATTCATATAAATACGTGCACAAGCGATGCGGGCTGTACTTGTCAAGCGTGTCCCAAACCGCAGTATCAAACTGCAACAAGCGCACGGTCAACGCCCGTTCAGCGCTGTGTCCAAGTGTTGGCGTAATTCCGCGTACAGCCGCACGATCAACACCAGTCCTGCGGAAAATGCTGCAAATGCGTGCGTGTGCGTACTGCAAATAAGGCGAAGTATTGCCTTCGAAGGCCAGCATGCGCTCCCAGTCGAAGACATAGTCCTTAATGCGATCGGTAGAAAGGTCGGCGTATTTCACCGCACCAATTCCAATTTGGCGCGCAACTTCTGCTTGCTGTGCTGCAGGAAGTTCAGCATTTTTTTCTTTCACCGCATCTGCTGCACGCTCAACCGACTCGGTAAGCAACGCGTCTAGTTTCACCACTTCACCGCTGCGACTCTTCAAAATTTTGCGGTCTGCACCAAGCACATTGCCAAACGCAACGTGAGTGAGCTCGGTGCTCTGTGGAACCCAGCCAGCTTTACGCGATACCACTGCAATCATTTCTAAGTGCTGAGCCTGCGGCGATCCAACTACGTACAACACCACGTTGGCACCAATGCGCTCAACTCGATCGATCACACAGGCAAGGTCGCTCGTTGCATAGTTGTACCCGCCATCGGTTTTGCGAATGATTAACGGCAGTGGCTCGTTCTCGCGATTCAAAAACCCTTCAGGAAACACCACTTCGGCGCCATCGCTCATTTCAATCAATCCAGAAGCGCGCAATCTGTCCACTACTTGTGCGAGCAGCGGGTTGTATGCGCTTTCGCCCATCAGGTCGTCAGCGGTGAGCAACACTCCAAGCGTGCGGTACACCTTGTCGAAATAGCGCGTGCTCTCTCCTACCAACAAATTCCACATGCGCAGAGTTTCCTCGTCGCCACCTTGCAGCAACACCACACGCGCACGAGCCCGCTCTTTAAATTCATCGTTTGAATCAAACTTGGTTCGCGCCTGACGATAAAACGAGTCGAGGTCGCCAACAGATAATTCGTTTGCTGCTTCTGTTTCGCCCAAGTCAATGAGATGTTCGATGAGCATGCCAAATGGTGTTCCCCAGTCACCAATGTGGTTTTCACGCACAACACTGTGCCCTACAAACTCGAGCATGCGAACTAACGCATCACCAATCACCGTGCTGCGCAAGTGCCCGACATGCATTTCTTTTGCAACGTTTGGTGCCGAGTAGTCAACAACCACTTTCAGCTTCGCTGGAGCATTCCGCACGCCGAGTCGAGAGTCTGCAGCAGCAGCGACAAGTTCACTCGCTAAAAACTCGTTCGAAAAGGTGACGTTAATAAACCCAGGTCCAGCAATTTCTGTTGCGCTGCACACTGCCGAGAGGTCGGCCGCATCCAAGACCATCTGCGCAACTTCGCGAGGCGTCTTTCCCAGCAACTTTGCCAGCGCAAGTGAGCCGTTTACTTGGGCGTCGGCCCGGTCACTTCTACGAACAACTGGGTCGCTGTCTACGCCGCCTGCAATTTGCGTAAATGTTGGCCGCAGCAATTCAGCAACGGTAAGGACCGGGTCAGCCATAGTCCTTCTATTGTTGCCGACCGCACGGCGCTAACTGCACTTAATTCAAAAACCCATCAATCGTGCTAGCGATAGCCTGACGGTAATTAGGCCCTCGTAGCTCAGTGGATAGAGCGTCGGTTTCCGGAACCGCAGGTCGTAGGTTCGATTCCTATCGAGGGCGCAA
>JBAXBR010000033.1:0-16864 GCA_037141855.1 Actinomycetota bacterium
TGTTCGGCAACACTTGTTGAGTGCAACGAATGGCGCCAACCACGTTCACGTTGAATGCATCGTGGTACATCTGCGATGTGCTTTCTTCAACAACACCATTGCCGCCAATGCCTGCGTTATTCACCAACACGTCAACACGCTCTGTTGCGCGAAAGATGTCGGCAAAGCCGCGCTCCACCGATGCATCATCTGCCACATCCATTTCGATGAGTTCGACGGTTACGCCTAGTTCGTTCGCGCGCGTTTGTAACTTGCCAGCTTTGTCAAGTGATCGAACCGTGCCAAACACGCGGTAGCCCTGATGGGCGAGGTGCAGTGCGGTGGCGCGACCAATGCCCGAATTGGCTCCAGTAACAACGGCGACTTGTGGCGAAGAAGTAGTCATAAACACACAATAAACGCCCGCCTATGTCACGCGCGCAGGTGGCAAGTATCGTCGGCGCATGGCCACTGCCCACACTCCCGCACACTTACTGCCTGTAACTCTCGGGGCACTTCGCGCCTCGGGTTGGCAAACCATTCCAGTTAAAGAAGAGTTACGTCGCAATGCTGTTGCGCGAATTTCGGCTGGACAGCAATTGTTCGACGGAGTACTGGGCTACGAAGACACCGTAATGCCACAACTTGAAAATGCATTGTTGGCAGGACACGATGTGATTTTTCTTGGAGAACGCGGTCAGGCAAAGACGCGCATGATTCGGTCACTCACGGGATTGCTTGATGAGTGGATGCCAATAATTGAAGGCAGCGAAATAAACGACGATCCGTACAATCCGGTATCGCGACACGCGCGTGAACTTATAGAAAAAATGGGTGATAACGCGCCAATTTCATGGGTGCATCGCGAAGATCGCTATGGAGAAAAACTCGCAACACCAGACACGTCTATTGCCGATCTCATTGGCGAAGTGGACCCAATCAAGGTTGCCGAAGGTCGCTATCTCAGCGACGAACTCACCATTCACTACGGCCTTGTACCGCGCACGAATCGTGGCATTTTCGCAATCAACGAATTACCCGACTTGGCAGAACGAATTCAAGTTGGCTTGCTCAACGTGCTTGAAGAGCGCGACGTGCAAATTCGTGGCTACAAAATTCGCTTGCCACTCGATGTGATGCTGGTGGCTTCGGCAAACCCCGAGGATTACACCAACCGCGGGCGCATGATTACGCCGTTGAAAGACCGTTTCGGCAGCCAAATTCGCACGCACTATCCACTTGAAGTGGAAACGGAAATGAACATTGTTCGCCAAGAGGCTCGCGCCTCAAGCATTGGCAACGTTGTCGTTACTTGGCCTTCGTTTATGGAAGAAATCGTGACGACAGTCAGTCATATTGCGCGTGCAAGCAGCCATGTCAACCAACGCAGCGGTGTCAGCGTGCGATTATCGGTAAGCAACTACGAAACACTCGCAGCAAACGCGGTGCGCCGTGCGCTACGTATGGGTGAAACACAAGTTGCGCCGCGTGTGAGCGATTTGGCATCACTGGCTGCATCGACAGCGGGAAAAGTTGAATTTGAAACCACTGAAGATGGTCGTGAGTCTGCAATTTTGGAAAACATTGTGAAGACCGCGGTGTTGCAAGTGTTCAAGCAACGAGTAACTGGCGAAAAGATTCGCGAAGTAGTCGAAGCCTTTGATGGTGGAGTGGTGTTGCACGCAGGTGAAGACGTTGAGTCGGTTGCATACGGCGCGATGTTCACCGACATTCCAGCGCTGCGCGATTTGGTTACGCAAATTGTTGGAGCAGATGCATCTCCTGCCGTGGTGGCAAGCGCAGTGGAATTTGTACTTGAGGGTTTGCACCTGTCCAAGCGATTGAACAAGGACTCAGCAGGTTCGCGTGCTACATACCGCTCGCGCGGGTAAGGCTTAATTAGCCAACAAAAGGGGAGCGATTCCACACTTCGTTGATGTCCGAGCGACTATCAATGAGTGGTTCACCAGCAAGAATTGCAACTTCAATTGGGTGAGCAAATCCAGGTAGTACAACAGGTTCGTGTGGAACCGTGTACACGCCAACCGGCAAGTCCAGTGCTTGGTCGAGCGGAATAAGCGTGCCAACTCCTGCTGCGGCGTCGCACAAACGCGCTGCCATATTTGGTGCAGAGCCGATGTAGTCCTGGCCTTCGAACAACATGGTGTCACCAGTGGCAATACCAATACGAAGTGACAGCGGGGCACACGCAACTGCTGCGTTGCGTTGCAGCATCATGGCAAATGTGATGCCGTCTTCGGCTTCTACGGCAACGGCCATGAGGCCATCGCCCAAGTACTTGTCGATTCGTACGCCTTGATGAGATCCGACCGCCCGAGCCACCCCACGAAAGTTGGCAAGCAATTGCGCGGCTGCACCATCACCGAAGTTTTCGGTGTAGTCCGTAAATCCTGAAAGGTCTACGAAGATGAACGTCCGTCTGAACCGCATATCTGACCTCAGCCTAGAGGTATGGTTCGGATATGGCATCCCGGTTTACCTATTCGCGTTGGGACGGTACTCAGCGCGGGTTTGAGATTGATGCGGATTCGCTCCTCGATGAGCTTGCTGACGACCTGACCTATCACGGTGACATCAACACCGCGATGCGCAAGATGATGCAAAACGGTATGCGTGATGCCAACGGCAACCAAATGCCAGGTCTACGCGAATTAATGAAGCGGCTGCGTGAACAGCGTGAACAAATTCAAGAACGCGGTGACCTTGGCGGTGTGTATTCCGAAATTGCCGACGAATTGAATGACATCGTGGATGAAGAACGACAGGTTGCAGGCAACAACTTCACGCTCGATATGTTGCCCGACGATTTAGCAGGCAAGATTCGCGAATTGCAGCACTACGACTTTGAATCTCCATCTGCGCAGCAGCGTTTTGAATCGCTCATGGACAAGCTGCGAGAGCAATTAATGCAGCAACAACTAGACCAAATGTCGAGTGCTGTGCAGAACATGTCGCCAGAACAAATGGCGCGCACGAAAGACATGATGGCCGGTTTGAACGAAATGCTTGAGCGTCGCAAGAACGGCGAGGACCCGCAGTTTGAGCAGTTCATGGAAAAGTTTGGTGATTTCTTTCCAGAGAATCCGCAATCGCTTGACGAGCTGCTTGAACACATGGCGCAACGTATGGCGATGGCGCAAGCCATGTTGAACTCCATGACACCTGAACAACGTGCACAGTTGCAACAGCTTTCTGAGCAGTTGCTCGAAGACATGGATTTGCGTTGGCAGATGGATCAGTTGTCGCAAAATCTGCAGGGCATGTTTCCTCAGGCTGGTTGGAACAAGGAGTATGACTTTTCGGGTCAAGAGCCGATGGGTTTCCAACAAGCCATGCAGTCCATGCAGGACCTGTCCGATCTTGAACAGCTCGAAAACCTCATGAAAAACGCCAGCAATCCGGCGTCGTTGGCCGAGGCCGACATGGACCGGGTGCGAGATCTTCTGGGTGACGATGCCGCCAAATCGCTTGATCAGCTGTCGAAATTGACCAAGATGATGCAGGATGCTGGCCTCATTGATCAGCGCGAGGGTCGTATGCAACTCACGCCGAGGGCTATCCGCAAACTGGGTGCCAACGCGTTGCGTGAACTGTTTGGAAAATTGCGCAAAGACATGGTTGGTCAACACAAAGTTGATGCGACCGGCATTGGGCACGAACGCGCAAACGATACGAAGCCATACGAATTTGGAGACCCATTCCGACTCGACCTGAATGGGACCCTACGTAATGCGCTGAGACGAAATGGTTCTGGAGTTCCCATTGATCTCTTGCCAGAAGATTTTGAAATTGAACGCACCGAACATTCAACGCGTTCATCAACGGTGTTGTTGCTAGACCTATCGCTCAGCATGCCGATGCGCGATAATTTCTTGCCTGCCAAGAAGGTGGCAATGGCGTTGCACCACCTCATTTCGTCCCAATTTCCAAGGGATTATTTAGGGGTTGTGGGCTTCGGCGAAATTGCTCGCGAACTAAAACCAGAGAGCATTCCCGAAGTGTCATGGGATTTCGCGTACGGCACCAACATGCAACATGCCTTCACACTCGCAAGAAAGATGTTGTCAAGGCAGACGGGCACCAAACAAATCATCATGATCACCGATGGTGAGCCCACCGCTCACATCACACCGAGTGGCGAAATCTTCTTCAATTACCCTCCTGTTCACGAAACAGTGGAGGCAACACTGCGAGAAGTAATGCGTTGCACGAAGGAACAAATTCGCATCAATACCTTCATGCTTGATGCTGATAATGGCCTCCGAAGGTTCATCGAACAGCTCACAAAGATCAATAAAGGCAAGGCTTTTTTCACTACCCCAGACAATTTGGGTGATTACGTACTCGTCGATTTCTTGGATCACAAACGAACCATGGCGGGTCGTCGCTAGGGAGTGCTGAAGTCGCAAAACCGTGTGTATTTGCATTTTCCCCATATCTTTGCCACAATGACACCGTTGTAATTACCTCGGTGTAGGCGCGTCATCGCGACTGTTCGAGGAACTAGGGAGGAAAATTTCGTGGAAGAAGATCACATCATTTTGAGCGCAGACCGTGCGTGGCAAGACCAAGCAAACTGCCTCGGTGTAGATCCAGACCTGTTCTTTCCAGAGCGTGGTGCTTCAACTCGTGAAGCAAAAGAAGTGTGCCGCGGTTGTGTGGTTCGTGGCGAATGCCTTGAATACGCATTGGCTAACGGCGAAAAGTTTGGTATCTGGGGCGGATTGTCAGAGCGCGAACGTCGTCGTTTGCGTCGCCAACGCGCACAAGCAACGCGCAACACTGCAACCGCGTAATTTCTCGCGCTCTTTTGTTTTAACTCTGCAACGTTCTGTTGCGTTGCGCAAGTTTCCACTCAATCGTTTTTTCATTCGATAGATCGAGTTCTGCCCACCTAGCGCGTGGAATTTCTGCAAGCACTCGTGCGGGAACCAACCCGACGAGTTCTGCGCGATCAATCGGTGCAAGCGCAGCAACAGCATCGTAAACAGCCATTGGGCCAGTGATTTCAGGGGCAATCAGGTTCATGCTCACCTGTGCGCTTGGGCCAACTTGTAATCCAAGTGTGCGCACCGAATCGCTGCGCAATTGCTTACAAATATCCTTTGCGGTTTGCAGCGTTGAGTCTTTCAACCAAATGTTGTACGCCACCAAAATTGGTCGGGCACCAACACACATTGCACCCGCAGTTGGGTGCGGATTTGCCGGACCGTAGTCAGGAAGTAAATCGATAAATGCATGTTTGCGAATGTAGGGAAGCGTGCGTTCTGGTCCATACAAAAAGCACGGCACTCCAAGTTGTTCTGAAGCGAATTTTGCAAACTCATTTCGTGCAGCAATGGCATCATCAAACGTGCTTGGTTCAAGTGCAACAAATGGAACCACATCAACAATGCCAACGCGCGGATGTACGCCGTCGTGTTTCGAAATATCAAATATTTTTAGTGCTTCTTGTGCGAGCACTCGCGCCGAATCGGTGCCAGCAAGCGTGAATACGCTGCGATTGTGATCGGCATCGCTATGCAGATCGAGAAGGTCTGCTCCGAGAGCGGTGGACAGGGCCTGGAGCAGGGAGGGGTTGCCCCCCTCGCTGATGTTGATCACGCATTCGAGCATCTTTCTTGCTTATCGCATTCAGAGCACCTCGTGCTACCCTGTAAGCATGTTCTCCGGTTGGGAAGGTATCGTCGTCATCGTTATCGCTGTGGCCTTGTTTGGCTCGCGTCTTCCAAAGATTGCTCGCAATCTTGGACAAGCACAGCAAGAGTTCAAGAAGGGTCAGTCTGCAGGCTCTGCCAAAGACGAAACCCCGAAGAACGACACGCCACAGGCGTAGTCGCGCTCTAGCTCTTTGAGCTAACGATTTTCAGACGCTTATTCAATACTTCGCTTAGCAGCGCCTTGCGGTCGTTTGCCGTGTATTCAATGAGTTCAGTGTCCAGTTTCTTGTTGCATGAAAACTCGATATTGACATCATCTTCCGCAATATCGACTGAAACTTTTTTCACACGGCCGTCATGAGTGCGGTCGAGCCCAACCGAGATTCGCAAAATTCCGGCAAGTGAGCGCACGATGTGGCGGTCGTTTTCGTTCAACGCCGCAAATGGTGTGTGATCCAATTTCGGTTCGGCTTTGCGGTGGTATCTGGCGATTTGAGCAATGAGTTCAATTTCGCGATCACTCAGACCGACAAGTTCTGAATTGCGGATGACGTAATAGGAGTGCAGGTGGTGTTTGGAGTGTGAAATAACGACACCAACGTTTGCTAGTAACGAGGCGGCTTCAAGCAGCCTTCGCGAATCGTCGTCAAGATCAAGGGCGGTTTGCATCTGGTCAAATATTTGAACGGCAATGCGCGCAACATTTTCGGAGTGTTCAATGCGATCATCGCAGCGCTCAGCAAGCTGACGAACACTATGCAGCGCTGGGTCGTGATCATTCGATTGAGGACCAAGCCCGCGACGTCGAAGCGTGTCAATGAGTACGCCTTCGCGTAACGCATAATCGCTAAACATCAAGGTGCCAACTCCGTAAACATCGCAGATGGCTTCCAGAATGATTGCCCCGGCCAAGATGATCTGTGCGCGGCTTTTATCGATACCAAACTTTTTTTGTCGCTCTTCAATCGTGGTGCAGGCAGCAAGTGCTTTGACGGTTTCTGATACCTGAATGCGTGTGAATTCAAAACGGTTCATGGTCTTTGGTGCCGGTTCTCCCGACTGTGCATGAATGATTCGAGCGACGGTTTCAGCGGTTCCAGACGATGCCACAGCAATGTCGTAGCCGAGTTCGGCGATATCGGGCTGAATCACTGTGAGCGTGGACCGAGCGAAGGCTCTGCAACTGCCGACAGCGCTTGGGTGCAACGTTTCAGACGCGAAGAATCTGTCGGTTAAGCGCACGGCCCCAAGCTTGAAGCTGCGCGCCAGCATTTCTTCGTCGTCGCTACCAATGACCACTTCGGTGGAGCCGCCGCCAATGTCGCACAGAAACATTGCTGCTTCTGGTCGGCCGATGCCGTGCAAAGCACCAAGGTGAATAAGGCGGGCCTCTTCAACACCAGAAATAACTTGAATGTCAATAGCGGCTTCGCGTCGTGCTCTACGAATGAATTCGCCTTTGTTTTTTGCTTCGCGTACTGCACTTGTTGCCACTGCCACTATGTCGGCATTAAATGAAGCGGCTACTTGTTGCATGCGAGCTAAACATGCGATTCCGCGATCCATTGCTTCAATGGATAGTTCCTTCATCTCGCCTGCACCGTGTCCGATGCGCACGCTTTCTTTTTCGCGGGCGATGACTTCGAAGCCTTGGTCTACGACTTTTGCCACCACCATGTGAAAACTGTTGGTACCAATGTCGAGGGCAGCAATGTTGTTGCTGTTTGTCCCTGATGCCACGTGGCGAGCCTACTTTGAGGCAATCTTTAGATGGATACTGCCTTCACCTCGATGCGGCGACGCTTAGCAATGCGACGTCGTTCGCGTTCGGAGCATCCGCCCCACACACCGTGGTCAATGTGTTCTGCAAGGGCATATTCCAGGCACTGCGAAGTAACAGGGCACGTGGTGCATATCAAACGGGCGCGGTCAACGCCTGCACCATCTGCTGGGAAGAACACCGCAGGAGGGAAATTCCTGCAGTTGCCTTCGTTCATCCACTCGGTAGACCGAATTGAATTGTTCATGGGGTTGGCCTCAACATAGCCCAAATTTGGCGATATCGTAAGGGTTGTGTCAGAAACAACAGCAGTCATCGAACCCTCCCGTGGACATGCCCGAATCGTGTATTTGGGCCCTTCATCGCCACATTGGGAGGTCTACAGCGACCATGGCGACGCCAACCTGCTTGAGGAGTTCCGCGCCCGCGTACTAGCCCGTTTGGTGCTGTTGCCTCGCAATGACCCACAGTTCCGCCGCAATCAAGAGCGCGTGAACCGGGATGCCGAGCGTGAGCGCATCAGCGTTGAGTGGGAACTCGGCTACAACGACGCTGAGTAACTCTCGGTAAACAGCCAGTGGCTACTTGGCGAAATTTTTTCTCCCGACAGACGGCGAATGAATCGTCTCCGTACGCTTCGGTAATCGACGCGCGCATCATTAATCGTGAGCTCAGCTGGCTTGAGTTCAACAGGCGAGTTTTGGCGCTGGCCAGCGATCCTGGCTTGCCGCTTCTTGAACGTTGTCGATTTTTAGCAATTTTCAGTAGCAACCTCGACGAGTTTTTTCAGATTCGAGTAGCTGCACTCAAAGGTCAAATTGCAGGCGAAGTGCTGACTCCAACTCCAGATGGACGCACGCCAGCCCGTCAGCTCGATGAAATTCGGTTGATTGCACAGTCGATGGTTGCACAGCAAGAAAAAGTTTGGACACAGGAATTGTTGCCTCTGTTAGCCGATAACAACATTTCAATTAAAAATTGGTCAGCACTGTCGACCGATCAACAACAGCATCTTCAAGCAGTGTTCGAGGCGAAATTATTTCCTGTGCTCACGCCTCTTGCCGTAGACCCTGCGCATCCGTTTCCCTACATTTCCAACTTGGCACTCAGTTTGGCCATTGTGGTGCGCGATCCGAAGTCTGGCGACGAGCGATTTGCGCGAGTAAAAATGCCTCAAACTTTTCCCCGTTTTTTCCAATTGCCAAATTCATTCACATTTGTGAGCATCGAGGAAATTGTCAGCGCCAATTTGCCTCGCTTGTTTCCGGGAATGGAAATAGTGCAGTGTCACGCATTCCGAGTTACGCGTAATGCCGACCTCTCAGTAGACGATGAAGACGCCGAAGATTTATTGGTTGCCATCGAGATGGAACTTCGTCGTCGTCGATTCGGAAAGGCAGTGCGTCTAGAAGTGCCCGAAGCAATTTCGTCAGACATCGTGGCATTGCTCATTGACGAATTGGAGATTGAACCAGAGGATGTGGTTCGGCATATTTCCTTGGTTGATTTCACGGCACTCAACCAAATTGCGAACCTTGAAATTCCGTCGCTTCGCTATGTGAAATGGACTCCGCTCACCGCGGGGCGGTTGTTGTCAGTTGAAGATGGAGAGACGTCAATTTTCTCTGTCATTCGCGAGCGTCAACTCCTTGTTCATCACCCACACGAATCGTTTAGTTCCTCAGTTGAAACCTTCGTCACTCAAGCAGCCTTAGATCCGCTGGTGCAATCCATCAAGATGACGCTGTACCGCACCTCTGGTGATTCTTCGATAGCCAAACATTTGATTAAGGCTGCCGAATTGGGCAAACAGGTCGCCGTAGTGCTTGAACTGAAAGCACGATTTGACGAGGCACGCAACGTTTCGTGGGCAAAAGAATTGGAATATGCCGGTGTCCATGTGACATACGGATTGGTCGGACTGAAAACGCATTCAAAGTGCATTCTCGTAGTTCGCAATGATCCCGACAAGATGCGTCGCTACGTGCATGTTGGAACAGGTAACTACAACTCCACCACAGCACGTTTGTACGAAGATATTGGATTCTTCACCTGTGAGGACTCCATCGGCTCCGACGCATCAGAGCTATTCAACTTTCTTACGGGATATGCCCAAGAACCCGATTACGAAGTGTTGTTAGTTGCACCGCGTCAATTGCGAAATCGCATGATTGCCCTTATTGACAAGGAAGCGACGTTTGGCGAAGCAGGAAGCATCACCATCAAAGTGAATTCCATTGCAGACCCAAAGGTGATTGAAGCTCTCTACCGAGCCAACAATGCTGGAGTGAAAATCAATTTGATTGTGCGCGGAATTTGCTGTATCCGTGCAGGTGTTCCCGGTATGTCAGAAAATATTATGGTTCGCTCAATTCTTGGTCGCTATTTGGAGCACTCCCGCATCTACAGGTTTGAACACGGCCTAGAAAATGACGAGCCACTGCATCTCATTGGGTCGGCCGACATGATGGGTCGCAACCTGGACGGTCGCATTGAAGTGTTGGCTCCACTCACTCATCCGAAACATCGCATGTGGCTCGACAGAGTGCTTGGGTTCCTGACCGATGACGCGTCTACCCACTTCCTGTTGAACAGCGATAACACCTGGACACGAGTTGGTACCTTTAGCGAATCAGGTGATGCGCAAAAGAAGTTGTATGACTGGGTGCTAGCCACGCAAGTGAGGTAAATCTGGTTCGTTCACCTCGTAGTAATCTGTAGTTAGTTTGAAAGTTGCCCAGAGGGATTAGGTTGGTCACGTGCAAGAACTTCGTAGCAATTTTCATAAAGAAATTGAAGAAATTCGACAAGAGGTTCTTTCCCTTGGTAAGTCGGTTATTGAAGCAATCCCACGTGCAACTGCGGTTTTGCTCACCGGCGACTTAGAAGGCGCTGACTATCTGCTGCAAGCCGATGATGAAATTGATGCACGGGCAGTTGAAATTGAAGAGAAGTGCTTCCAGGAACTGGCGTTGCAGTCTCCGGTTGCAGGCGACCTTCGACTTCTTGTTTCGATGATCAAAATTGCAGGTGAACTGGAACGCTCTGCAGATCTTGCCGTAAATATCTGCAAAGCTGCTCGACGCATCTTTGGTCATGAAATTGATCCGGCGCTTCGTGACTTGATTGCAAAAATGAGCGAACAGGCACAGCAATTGTTCATTTCTACAATGGAAGCGTTCAGTGATCATGATGGTGCAAAAGCCGCAGCAATTGACGACATGGACTCGTTCCTTGATGGTCTGCATCGCCGATTTATCGCCGAAATTTTTGAGATTCATGCGAGTAGAGAAATTGAATTGCAAGTTGCCGTGCAGTTGGCAATGGTCGCTCGTTTCTACGAGCGCATTGGCGATCATGCAGTAAATGTCAGTGAACGGACTCGATTCATCGTGTCTGGATGGAAACCTGAGCTAAAGGGCGCGGCGCGATTCCAAGCTCGACTCGACGCAACCGGCGAAATTCCTAGGCCGTAGGCTCCAATGTCGGCCGATCTTCCCGTTGTCTTCCTTGTTGAAGACGAAGAAACGTTTATTGAGGCCCTTGAGATTGGTTTAAAGCGCGAAGGTTTCCGCGTGCATGTTGCTCGCGATGGCGCTGAAGCACTGGCGATGTTTGAAGGCGTGAAAGCCGACATCGTGTTGCTGGATGTGATGTTGCCAAAAATTTCGGGAACAGATGTGTGTCGCGAAATTCGCAAAAAGAGCCAAGTCCCCATCATCATGGTGTCAGCGAAGGGTTCCGAAATTGACACCGTTGTTGGCCTTGAAGTTGGTGCCGACGATTACATCGTGAAGCCATATCGACTTCGCGAACTTGTTGCACGCATTCGTGCAGCGCTGCGCCGTAGCTCGCTTACGCCAACCGAAATAGAAGAAGTTGGAATTGGCACAGTCGCCATCGGAGACGTATCCATCGACCCAGAGCAGCACATCGTTACGGTGCGCGGTGAAATTACCAAGCTTCCGTTGAAGGAATTTGAACTGTTGTATGTGCTCATGGCCAATGCAGGACGAGTGCTGACACGCGAAACGCTGATTGATCGTGTGTGGGGAACCGATTACTACGGCGACACCAAAACACTCGATGTGCACATTAAGCGACTTCGCTCAAAGGTTGAATTGGACCCAGCAGTGCCCACACGCGTGGCAACGATCCGCGGGTTGGGCTACAAATATGAGAAAGTTGTTGCATAGCAACACTGACTTCTCCAGTACAACGCCTGTCGCGCGTTCACATCATGATGGTTGCTGGTGAAGCAGCACTTGCAGTTTCGTTAGCCGACTCACTGTTTCTCTCGATTAGTCCAGATGCTGCGCGAAGCAAGGTGCTGCTATTCCTGGCGTTTAGCTTTGCTCCGTTTGTGGTGTTGTCGAAGGGCATCAGCCCGTTTCTTGATCGAGTGCCTGGCGGCAGAAGAATGACGGTGTTTTTCGTGGGTGTTCTGCGTGCAGTTGTTGTTCTGGCAATGGCCCGTTATTTGCAGTCTGTACTGCTGTTTCCGCTTGCGTTTGCTTCATTGATTCTGGCCAAGGTGTATCAAGTGTCGCGCTCGGCAATGATGCCGACAGTGGTGCATAACGATGCCGAATTGATGTCGGCAAATGGAAAGTTTGGCAGGCTCACCGGGATTGTCGGTTTTGTTGCGGGTGGTCCAGCGGTGTTGTTGCAACGAATAGACCCTCATCTTTCGCTGGCGATGTCGGCCGTTGCATTTGTGCTTGCTGCAACAATGACATTGAAATTGCCGAGACATGTTGCTGCAGTAACAAGCAAAGCAACTCGTGCAGAACGCGAAGAAATGAGCACGCCAGAAATTGTTCGTGCTGGCGTAGCAATGTCATCGCTGCGGGCAACGAGCGGTTTTATGATGCTGCACCTGGCTTTTTGGTTGCGCAATGAAAAGGCTGGCCTTGCATGGTTCGCATTTGCCCTTGCGATTGGATCTGCGAGCACACTGCTGGCTAATTCAATTGGTGCGCCGCTCACCCGAAAACTCAATCACCACACCATTTTGGTGAGCTCGTTATGCGTAATTGCCGGTATGGGAATTATCGCCGCGTTGAACGGAAGCATTACTGCGGGAATTGTGCTTGCCGGAGTGGTGAATGGTTTTGGCGCAATTGGCAAACTGGCTTTCGATTCCATTGTTCAGCGTCATGCACCCGATGCCAACAGGTCGCGAGTTTTTGCGCAATACGAAACTCGGAATCAGTTGTTCCAAGTTGGCGGAGGTTTATTGGCTGTGCTGTTTGTGCCAAGTGGGGCGGTGGGGTTTGCCTTCATTGGCGCATACGCAACGCTTGCAACCGCGTATTACGCGTTTAAGTACTAGTTATTCGTTGATGTCGCGTTGCTCGATATTGAGACGAGCAAGCCATAAGCCTGGTGCATCTAGTTCGTTTGGCGTTGGCAGGTTTCCTGCGGCAACAAATAATGGGGCGAGGCCATCGTGGCCGGCTCGCTCCACTACGCCCGCGGCGAACGCGTGACCTCTTTCCACCTGCTGGCGGGTGAGACGTAAGCCAAGCAGCTGCTCAACAAAGGTGTCACTCGGTGAAGCCTCAACTCTGCGGCGACGAACTGCCTCGCTGATCTGCGAGCTGCCGCCAAGCAATGAGGCCGAGACGGTGTCAACTGCATGGTCGATGTAGCCAATGATGGCTGCGATCATGGCGTCAAGGGACGGCGCCTGGGCTTCCTGAGAGGCTGAGCGCACCGCTCCAAGGATGATGGTGGGATCGGTAAGGAATTTTTGCATCATGGCCATGGGGTCACTTGTGCCCATGTCCATACTGGTGAGCCGTTCCATGAGAGCGTTTGGGTTCGGAGAGAATCCGTCGATGTACGAACTGATTGCATCGCTCACCGCAGTGCGAATATGAGGAGAAGTAAGCACGGCGTGTGAGGTGAGTTCATGAATGAGTACCCACATGCGCATGTCATCTGCGGGAATGCTCCAGTCGTGAGCAAACTCATCAACATTTGATGCAACGATGAGCATTTGATCACGGGGCTCGCGTGGAAGTGGCAAGTCGTATTGCCCGAACGACTTGAGTGCAAGTTGACCAACCATGGTTCCAACCGACATGCCCATCATTGCTGGAGCCATCATTTTGTTTAATGACGCCATCATGTTCATCATCGGGTCATCTTGTGACACATCAAGTGCATCCGTTGGAAGAGTTGATGATCCACTTAACGAAGTTGCGAGTTCGTTGAACAGCGGTTTGTATGACTCAAGCGTGTGGTGCACCCACATCGATCGGTTGACCACAACAACTTGAGGATCTTTGCCTGCTGGCGCAGTGTCGAGACCTGTGTGATTGCGCACATGCAGGTCGGCAATTGGCACCAATCGCTCAATGCCCACGCGGGCCGCTGGGTCTACGTTGGGCTCGGTGGAATTGCCAGAAAGTGCCGTCATCATTGCTGTTTGACGTGCAACGTCCCACTGCAATGGCCCTTGTGAGCCCATGGCTTTTGCCATATCGCCAAAGAATGGCAATCCCGAAAATGGGTTTTCGTTAGGGCTGTCCGACATTGGCTTCCAGCCTATGGAGAACTTCTACTAATTGACGAGTGGGTACTACCCATTGCGCACCATTCAACTCGACACACCAACCGATGAGTTGCTGCGTCGCGTCCAGCGCAGCACCACGACAATGATCATGCATGGCGAAGTCGATTGGCCACATGCTTTGCTCTGACGAAAGCGGTGATGAGATGGAGACTCGCGCATCAATCAAACCTTCAGTAGGTGATGCAATAAAAAAATGTTGTCCTTGGCTCATCTCACTCAGCGCAGTTGGCGGAGGCGTGAGTTCTTGTCCAAGTTTCATAAATGCATGCGTAGATGAATTCACTGCATGTAGCCACACAATTCCTGTAATGGGGTCCATTTCAAGTACACGCAACAACACGGTTGTGCCATCGGCGAACCGCGCTTCAACTTCATCCTGTAGTGATAGGCCGTTCCCAGTGCCAACGAAGTACCCGCTAGACGTCAGTGGAATCACCATGTCGTCCATCGAGGCCATGGTTCCGAGGCCGACAGGCACATTTGCTACCCGTGCATGTACCGGCACAAGTTCTAGCGACTGCACATCGGAATGGGTGGCGGGAAAGGAACGAGGGGTGACTACCCAAATCAGCACGAGTGAGATGGCAAAACTGGTGAAGGCTGCATATGAGGCGATGGACCGAACTGTTCGCGAAGGAAGTTGCGGCTCTGGAGTAGAAAGTTGCACCTGTTCTGCCACTTCGCTGGGGTGTCTCCACTGCCGTTCATATGCTGGAAGTGGCGAGTTGAAAATAACTTCACCCGATGGATCGGAATTGTCCGAGTGTTCATCGTGGTGGTTGTTGTTCGACACGAGGCGAAGGTTAGTCATGCCGACTTCACAAGGCACGTCGCCCACCTCGGGTACGCTGATTAGGTGACTGAACGCCGAAATCTCCATAACGGCGACACATGGATCGAGCTCACTGAGCAGCCTTTGCAGGTGGGGGAAGCGTACGACTGGGCATTGTTACCAAGTTGTGGCGCCGTCGTGGTGTTTTCTGGAACCGTGCGTGATCATTCAGATGGTCGCACCGATGTGCGCACGTTGACTTATGAGGCATACGAAGAAGAAGTCGTGCCAAAGTGCGTTGCCATTGTTGATGAGATGCGCCGCCAGTGGTCAGACATTGGGCGAGTTGCTCTGTTGCATCGAATTGGCGAATTGCAACTCACAGAATCGTCGGTGTTAGTAGTTGTCTCTTCACCACATCGACCTGCAGCATTTGAAGCAGCACGATTCGGAATTGATGCATTGAAGTCGACAGTTCCAATTTGGAAACGTGAGTCGTGGGGTGATGGTGGAGATTGGGCGCAAAGCTCACAACACATCACCACAATTGAAGAAGTTGCGAAAACGAAGTCGCATTCATGATCGCAATGGCACCGTTTACCATTTTGTTTACATCAATTTCAGTGGTCTCCGCTCTCACGCTTGCGTACTTGGTGTGGCAAGAAGGTCAGCGCGTGAATAAGAACAACGGAATGGCCGCTTTTCACAGGCACTTAGATGCACTTTCCGACGATTCGCGCTCACATTTGCGTGAGCAGTTACAGGAATCTCGCGAACGGCAACAGAGGCGGTAATGCAATATGGCACGTGACTTAGCCATCGATCTTGGCACCGCAAACACCTTGGTGTACATGCAGGGCAGGGGCATTGTGATCAACGAGCCTTCTGTTATTGCGGTAAATCGCAAAACAGGTGAAGTGCTGGCAACGGGTCAAGAAGCCTGGGGAATGATCGGACGAACTCCTGGCTACATCGTTGCGGTTCGACCACTTCGCGGTGGCGCAATTACAGACTTCGAAATCACAGAAAAGATGATTCGTTTGCTGCTGCAGCGTGCAGGTGTGTCACGTTTTTCTCGACCAAAAGTACTCATTTGCGTGCCTTCTGCAATTACCGAAGTTGAACGCCGCGCGGTAACCGATGCAACTCGTCATGCTGGTGCAGCCGATGCGCAGTTGTTGGAACAACCGATGGCTGCAGCAATTGGTGCAGATCTTCCAATTAATGAACCTGTTGGCAACATGGTGATTGATATTGGTGGTGGTACCACTGAAACTGCAGTTATTTCATTGGGTGGAATTGTTGCGCTTGAAGCAATACGCGTAGGAAGTTTTGATATTGATGCGGCTATTCAAAGCCATGTGCGTCGTGAACATGGTTTAGCAATTGGCGAGCGAACTGCTGAAGAAATCAAAATCAGTATTGGTAGCGCAATGGCAACTGCTGATGATCGCGACGCGGAAGTGCGTGGCCGCGATTTAGTAAGCGGTTTACCAAAGACGGTCATTTTGACCGCGCAAGAAATTCGCGAAGCAATTGAAGATGTTGTTTCACAAATGGTGGCTTCGGTCATTCGTTGCTTGGCAGTAGCGCCTCCAGAGCTGTCGCAGGACTTCCTTACCCGCGGAATGTTTTTGGTTGGCGGTGGCGCATTGTTGCGTGGACTTGCTCAACGTATTGAGCGCGATACCCGCGTGCCGGTGAACATGAGCGATCAGCCGCTTGAGGCGGTTGTTCTGGGTGCAGGTCACTGCGTCGAAAACTTCTCCGCACTACGCGGCATGTTCATGGACTCCCGTCGCTAGAAGCGGCGAGTTATTTAGCGAGCCTCGTCAGTCCTTCTTGCACCACGGTGACCACAAGTTTGCCGTCTTGCGTAAAGATGTGACCCTGCGCGAGTCCGCGTGAACCAGAGGTAGAGATTGATGACTGCTGGTACAACAGCCATTCATCTGCACGGAATGGGCGATGGAACCACATGGCGTGGTCAAGGCTGGCCATTTGTACTGATCCGTCTGTCCATGCCAACCCGTGGGGCAGCAGTGCGGTATCGAGCAACGTCATGTCGC
>JBAXBR010000034.1:0-15511 GCA_037141855.1 Actinomycetota bacterium
CTTGAAGTCGGCACTTGGAGTGATCGACTTAGCAAGGTACGGAACGTAACGACCATCGGCGTTCATCTCAAAGAGAGTTTCGTAAATGGTTTTTTCTGCCATCAATGCGGAGTTTGCTGGGTTGTCTTTTGGACCCCAACCTGGGAAGGTATCGAAAATACCAACCGTGATTGATCCGCCTGATTTTGATGCTTGTACTTTTGCTGCGCTACTGCCGGATACGCCGACAGTGGAAACAGCAAGTGCGAGACCCAAACCGATTGCGATTTGGCGTACTCGACTTGAACGCTTGACGTTCAATGTCATGAATTTCCCCCTATTCAGCCACCGGGTTGGTGGCCATTGAATGGAGTAAGCCTACGGTTGGGTTTAGAGCCGCGTCAAGCCACGAGCCCTAGTTTCCTTGGTATATCACCGCTAACTATTGCAAGCATTCCCTTTGGTGCTCAGATGGAACGTGTCTTTCGATACCTATCAAATAATTGGTTGGTAGCCTGCGTGAAGTGAAAGATGAAAATCCTCGAGAATTGCACTTTACGCAATGGGCCCCTGAGACCGACGAACTTTTCGATGTTGATCCAGAAAATGTGCTGTCACTGCGGTTGGCTGAGATTATTGCCCAAGAAACGACTGGTCAGACTTTAGAGACAGTGGACATCGGCTGTGGTTCTGGTGCACTCGGCAGATTGTTGGGCGAAATGAGTCCTCTGTTGCAAATAGATGGGGTTGATATTTCTACGAGTCTCTTGGCGTTAGCGGAGAAGGCGCTTCGGGGCGATGGTAAACCTTGTTATCGGGAGCTACTTGAAGCCGATTTGCGTAAGCCTGTCTACTTCGGCGCAAATCACTACGAATTGTTGTTAGGTAGTGGATTGTTTGTGCCTGGATTGCTGGGAGCATCCGATCTCGTGGCGATGGTACAAAGTGTTAGGGCTCGCGGCCGAGTGATTGTAGGGATTGACAAATCCCATTTTGATAATGCGGCATTCAAGATCGTTATCCAAGAAGCAGTATGGGCAGAGACAATCACTGAGCCGACTTACACCGAAGTCGAAATGTTCGAAACGACGAGTGACCGCTACGGAGAAAAAGCGCTCATTGCACAATTTTCGAAGGTTCCAACACTCAACGATTTGTAGAAATCTCGCAGTGTGCAATTATTTTGATTGCAGTGTTCCCAGTTTGTCGAGAGGAATATGGCAGCGCATGTAGTGCCCTGGCTCTACTTCCGTGAGCGGTGGCTCGGCTGAATTGCAAAGGTGTTCAACTCCGCTTCCCGACATGCGTGGGCAGCGCGGGTGTAACACGCATCCACTTGGCGGTTGTGATGGGTTTGGAATTTCACCACCTAAGCGAATGCGAACGCGCTGGCCACCGTCAATTGCGGGCACGCTTGACAGCAGCGCCTCGGTATAAGGATGATGTGGGCCATTGAACACGGTCTCGGCTGTGCCAAGTTCCATGAGTCTTCCCAAATAGAGCACTGCTATGCGGTCTGAAATGTATCGAACGACTCCAAGATCGTGAGAAATAAAGATGTAGCTAACACGCTCGCGCTTTTGTAAGTCCACAAGCAAATTGAGAATGTTTGCTTGCACAGAAACGTCTAGCGCCGATGTTGGCTCGTCGCACACGATGAGCTCGGGTTTGCCGGCGAAAGATCGGGCTATTGCAACTCGTTGTTTCAGTCCGCCAGACAGCTGACTCGGTTTCACGCTGTGTAGCAGAGCATCAACGCTCATGTCACTCAATAGGTTTTGTGCAAGTTCTTCCGACTCTTCGCGAGATTTTCCAGCAAGCTTTTGAACTGCACGTGCAACTATTCGGGCAACAGTGTGTCGTCGGTTAAGCGCTGAATCTGGGTTTTGGAAAACAATTTGGACTGCACCAACTTCTGCTGCGGATCGATCGCCAAGCAGAGCATCGAGTTCTTTGCCATGCATCGATATAAATGATCCGGCATCCGGACTGATGATGCCCAGGATTGTTCGAGCGAGAGTAGTTTTTCCCGAACCAGATTCACCTACAAGGCCAAGCGTTTCGCCTTCACCCAAGGAAAGCGCAATATCAGTGAGAACACGAATGTCATTGGAGTCCTGTGTAAATGTCTTCGAAAGGTTTTTGATTTGAAGCAACGGTGTATTTGATGCAGGCGCAATTTCGAGACCGCGAGTTTCAGAAACTACTGCACGAGGCAAATTGACTGCTTGCGCGCTAAGGAAACATTTGCTGAAATGACCAGATCCATTGTCAATGAACTCCGGCTTCTCGGTCCGGCAACGATCAATTGCAATGGCGCAACGATCAACGAACACACAACCTGGAAGATCAGCACCCAAAGAAGGTGGCGTTCCCGCGATGGTGTCAAGTCGGTCGCTATTTTTATTGAGTCCACCTTTCGGGATGCATCGCAACAGGCCAACTGTGTAGGGGTGGTTTGGTGCATTAAGCACAGTTTCGGTAACGCCTTCTTCGACGAGAGCACCCGCGTAGAGCACGCCAATGCGGTCACACATCGTGCGTATAACACCGAGGTTGTGGCTAATGAACAACACAGATGTTCCGGTATCTCGCCGAAGATCGCGTACCAAGTCGAGAACTTCAGCTTCGACCGTCGCATCAAGACCTGTAGTCGGTTCATCCATGACTAGCAAACGAGGATTCGAAGCAATGGCCATCGCGATAACGACTCGCTGGGCCATACCACCGGAAAGTTGGTGCGGATAGCGTTCCATTACTCTTGCAGGTTCTGCGATTTGGACCTTGCGCAAGGCCTCGATAGTAAGAGAGTAAGACTCTTCTTGCGATTTGCCGAGAATTGTAAAAACTTCTGCAACTTGCTTGCCGATGCGGAGGGTTGGGTTCAACGCGTTGACAGGGTTCTGATACACCATCGAGATTGCGTTTATTCGCAAGTCTTTAATATGGTCTTCATCAAGTGAAGTGATGTCATTTCCTTCAAATAGAATTGAGCCAGAGGAGATACTTCCATTACGCGGGAGATATCGCATTGCTGCAAAAGCTGCCGTGGATTTTCCGCAACCCGATTCACCAACCAGACCGTATGCCTCGCCAGGAGCAATGCTGATTGAAATGTCTCGCAGCACTGAGCGCTCGATACCGCGAACGCGATACGAAACGCACAAGTTACGAAGTTCAAGACTTGGAGTAGGGGAAGTCACAGTTCGAATGCCTCCATGACGCTGTCGGCGATCAAGTTGATTCCAATTGCCAATGTTGCGATTGCGGCTGCTGGGAAGATCGTTGACCACCATGTGTCAATAAAAATTCCCGAGTAATTTTCTGCGACTTGCGACCCCCAGTTAGGAGAGCCAAGCGGGACACCAACACCGAGGAACGACAACGTCGCAATTGCGAATACTGCATAGCCAAGGCGAATAGTGAATTCAACAACAATTGGAGGTAAGACGTTAGGGAGGATCTCTTTGAACAAAATATATGGAGTCTTCTCGGTGCGCAGTCGAGCGGCAGCCACGTAGTCGAGTTCAGACTCACCCAGAACAGCAGCACGTACGGTGCGCGCAATTATTGGAGTGAAAACAAACCCAATGATCAAAATCGTAATTATTGACGACGATCCACCAACGGCTGACAAGGCGAGTAGTGCAATGACGAGGACAGGAAGTGCAGAGATCGCATCAAGAATACGCATAACGACCATGTCAAAGCGGCCTTTAAAGTAGCCAGTAACCAATCCAATTGCGGAGCCACATGCCGTTCCGATAACGGTTGCTAGCGATGCCATGACAAGAATTTCCCGCGATCCAACGATGACTCGAGAAAACACGTCGCGACCAAGTCCGTCTGTACCAAACCAATGCGCACCAGATGGGGGAAGATCGGTCACAAACAAATCGACGTGGTCAGGGCGCTGGGGCACAACCATTTTCCCGAAGACTGCGCACAGAATCCAGAATCCGACGAGTAGCACACCGGCTATGAATGCCTTATTAGAGCGCAGAACTGCAGTGCGCTCTTTGCGCATTTTCCGTCGCTCTTGCGCGGCCGTCTGCTTTAGGGAAATTGACGGATTGCTCATTCGGAAACCTTCTGGCGGATTCGGGGATTGAGCACTGCGAAGAGAATATCGGCGATCAATTGCATTGAGACGATTACCGTGCTGACCACGAGTACTCCGGCTTGCAAAATTGGATAGTCGCGGTATTGCACAGAGGTCAGTAATAATGATCCGAAACCTGGGTAGTTGAAGACAACCTCAACTGCGACCAGCCCACCAACGAGGTAGGGAACCTGGGAAGCGATCACGGCAATTGTTGGCAGTAATGCATTGCGAAGCACGTGCCGATTGACGGCCTGGCGCTTCGTAAGGCCTTTGAGAATTGCTGTTCGTGCATAGTCAGAATCGAGTGCCTCGATGACACCAGCGCGAGCAATGCGCGAGATGTAGCCGAATAGAACCAGGACCAAGGCCATCGAAGGCAGGATTAAGTATCCAAATACTGTCAAAATATTTGAGCCATCGTCGGGGTATGCCGTAACAGGCAACCACTCAAGTTTCACACCGACTACCAACACCAGAATTACTGCCCATACAAATTCTGGCACCACGGCAGCCGAGAGCCCACCCACCGAAATAATGCGGTCGATCAACTTGCCGCGATTGATTGCGGCAACAACACCGCCGATAACGCTAAGTGGTACAACGATGACGAATGCGAGTGAAGCAAGTCGTAGCGAATAGAGCATTGATGGGAAAAGAACACCTTCAACCGGACTTTTGAACTGTACTGAGTCACCAAAACTGCCACTCAGTGTTTGCTTGATCCAATTGAAGTACTGCACATGGATTGGGCGATCAAGACCAAGTTCTTTTTCAAGCGCAATGACATTTGAACGTTCTGCAAACGGTCCAAGAATTCTCTCGGCAGCATTGCCCGGAAGGATATGGGTCATAAAAAAGATTGCTGCAGTCACGAGAAAAATGGTGATGCATGCCAAGCCGATGCGCTTGAGTATGAATTTGCCCATTTAGAAATAATAGGTGAAAACTACTTTGGATAAAAATCAAACAATGCTTGCCCTAAAAATACAAAATGCCAGTGCGCCGAAGCGCACTGGCATTTTGTTACTACCTGAGTAAAACGACTTAGCCGCGAACTGCTGCTGCGTCGAACTGTCCCATGCCGTTTGTGTAATAGCCCTTGAGGCCCTTACGAACAGCGGCAATCATTGAGCCGAAGAAAGGCAAGAGGTACGGTGTCTGGTCAAGACAGGCTTCTTGTACTTTCTTGCTGGCAATCATTGCCTTCGCTGGAGTCGTTGCTGCGATGTATTCATCACATGCTGCGTCCAATGTGGCGTCAACTATGTGCGCAGCGTTCCAGTCACCAGAGGACTTGAATACTCGAGTGAGGTACTCCGCTGGTGAACCTCGGTGACCGTAGTCGGTGATTCCGAAGTTTGACTCCAACCAGTAGTGATTTTCTACCTTCTTGGACTGCTTGGCATCCCAAGGTGCGGTGTAGTAGCTATCAGAGATCGTACCGAGATTAAGCGTGATGCCAATCTCTGCGAGGGACGACTGAAGTGCTTGTGAGAGCAAGTCGATGTCGTCACGGTGGTAGGTCGAAAGGTCAACCTTGAATCCATTAGGAACACCTGCAGCAGCCATCAACTTCTTAGCTGCAGCAATGTCTTTCTTGCGTTGTGGTACCGACTTGTCGTTGGTGGCGAAAGGTGCCATCACGCTGTCGTTTCCGATGATTCCCGCACCCTTGAGCGCGCCTGCAAGAAATGCTGGGCGGTCAAAAGTGAGTGCTGCTGCCTGGCGAACACGCTTGTCCATGAACGGACCGAAATCGGTACGCATGTGCGTGCTGAGGTGGGCGGCACTTGCAACTTTAACGATGTCAACTTTCTTTTTGTTGAGTTTCGCTGCTGTTGCGCCAGTGATTGATGATGCTGCATCAAGTTTGCCTGTCAAGATCTGAGCAGCTGCTGCTTCTTGTGATTCAAACGAAGTCACAACAAGGTTGTCGTATGCAGGCTGACGTGTCTTGTCCCAATAGTTGGTGTTTTTCTTGAAGGTGCACTTTTCACCCTTGGTGTAGGTGTTGAGAACATATGGACCAGCCGCAATCATCGTGGCTTCCCAAGCTGCACCGCCATCAGCACCATTCTTAATGATGACGAGGCCGTAGCTTGTTGAGCTGAGTAGGAACGGAAATGCACCCATTGCGATTTGCAGGTCAAAACGGACAGTGTTCTTGTCAACTTTGACAACTCCAGGTGAAAGCAAGATTCCAGCAAACTTTCCTGCAGCGTTTGACTTGTTCGCTGGGTTCAGGTGACCTTGCATTGACCAAACGACATCATCAGCGGTGAGTGCTGAACCATCATGGAATGTAATTCCTTGGCGAATTTTGAACGTCCAGGTCTTGCCGCCGTTTGAAGCCTTCCAACTCTCGGCAACGCGTGGTGCAATTTCACCCTTGTCGTTCGAGAAAGACATGTATTCTGCAACGCTGCACAACAACTGAAGGCTGCCGCCGTCATTAGTGGTATACGGGGTCGGTGCGTTCTGGATTTTGGCAATTGAAACACGAAGTGTGCTAGCTGCAGCACTTGCAGAGCCACTGCCGATCAAGCCAGTTGCTGGCAATACTGTTGCAGCGCCCATAGCCGCTGCACCTTGTACGAAATGGCGACGTGAAATTGATGAGTTCGCGACGCTTTGATTGTTGTCTTCAGTTATTGACATTTTTCCCCCGTTTGTTGAGTTGTAAAGTTACGTACATCCCAAGTTCATGGGATCAGTACTAACCGTACTCTATTGCAACTTGGCGTATTTTTGCAAGATCAGGTAGTGGAAGCGAGGGGTGACCGTCACACACCCAGAGCTTGGCTAATTGCGGCAAAAACTCTTTCAGGCGACGGTATTTGTGCCCCTTCAAGGGTTTTAGAGGCAGAAAGGGGGATATGCGGGGTGGTGATCCGCATTGGAGGTGCGTCCAGCGAGAAGAATTGGTTTTCCACGATTTGGGAGACGATTTCAGCCCCCCAGCCGCAGAGCCGAGGATTTTCCTCCACAGTGAAGACCTTTGCCGTCTTTGCTACTGAGTCAAAGATGGTTTTTGTGTCAAGTGGAACCAAGGATCGCAAGTCGATCACTTCTGCCTCAATGCCGGCACTGGCAAGTTGCTCGGCGGCTAACAGCGCTACTGGGACCATTGCGGCCAGGGCGATAATGGTGCAATCTGAACCAAGGCGAACGACTCGCGCGGTGCCGAGAGTGTCGACGTGAATCCCTGAGGGGACCACTCCACTCGATGCAAAGAGTCCTTTGTGTTCGAAGAACATCACGGGATCTGGGTCACGTATCGCTGCGGCTAAAAGTCCAACCACGTCGGCTGGGTTCGATGGCGCCACAACTTTAAGGCCAGGAATCATCATCGCCCAGTTTTCAACGCTCTGTGAGTGCTGAGCTCCGAATCCGACACCGCCGCCGTTGGCAGATCTAATTACAAGCGGAATTTGTACTTGGCCACCTGTCATGTATCGGGTCTTAGCAATTTGATTTGCGACAATGTCCCAACAAACGGCAAGAAAATCCGAAAACATAATTTCAACAATTGGCTTGAACCCCGTCATGGCCGCACCCATGGCTGCCCCAAGAAACCCTTGCTCTGAAATCGGTGTATCAAAAACACGTTGATCGCCGAACTCGTCAAGTAACCCTGTAGTGAGTTTGAAAACTCCTCCAGCATTTGCAACGTCTTCTCCCAACAGGAGTACAGAACTATCCAGTCGCATTTCCTGCGCAATTGCATAGGAAACAGCACTGCGGTATGTCAACTCGATTTCTTGAGATTTCTGTGAATTTGTGGAGTCAGTCATTGTCCACTCGTTTCCAATCGCTTGTGCCATCTGCCCACAAATCTGCAGACGCCACTGACTCATTTGGAAATTCGGAATCGATTGCAAAAGTGGTAGCGGAAATGATTTCGTCTGCAACTTGGCGTTCAATCGAAACCAGTTTTTGCTCGGTGATTCCCAGCGAAAGCAATCGCTGATGGTAAATCTTGATTGGGTCGTATTCAATCCAGGCTGCGACCTCTTGAGGTGGCCGGTAGTCACCAGGGTCGGCCCGTGAGTGGCCACCATGTCGATATGTCATAGCTTCCACCAGAACTGGGCCTTGTCCGCTTCGCGCAAATTCCAAGGCGTTGCTCGCAAACTCGTACACAACATCTGCATCATTGCCATCGATGACGTGTCGAGCAAGACCATATGCTGCAGCGCGGTCCGCAGCAGGGTGCTCTACGGAAGTCACTAAATCGATAGGTGAATACTCCATGTAAAGATTGTTTTCGCAAACAAAAATTATTGGCAGCTTCCATACGGCTGCGAGATTGAGCGCTTCGTGAAACGCACCAATGTTTGCAGCTCCGTCTCCGAAAAAACAGACAGTAACTTGATCTGTCCCGCGCATTTTTGCCGACCAAGCCACTCCACATGCAATTGGCAAGTGGGCACCGACAATTGCAAATGAACCGAGCATGTTGTGATCGATGTCGGTGAGATGCATGGAACCGCCTTTTCCATTCAGCATTCCAGTATCTCTGCCAATTAGTTCGGCTAGCGCAGTATGTGGCTTGACTCCACGAGCAAGTGTGTGTGCGTGGCCTCGGTACGTTGCGAGTGTGTAGTCGTCAGCGCGCATTGCAGCGCCGAAACCCGCTGCGATTGCTTCCATTCCAGTTGATACGTGAGTCGATCCTCTAATTAGTCCGAGCAAAAAAAATTTGTTGACAGCAGAAGCAAAATGTCGCATTTGGTGCATGGCGGCGAACATCTCAGTGCGTGTAGATTCATCAACTTCAATTGTTCGTTGTGTATCGCTCGGTGGCATGCGCGAAGGCCGTTGTGCATATCGGTTTGTGTTCATCTCGGTTGGGTCAATTTCGTGAAACTCCGCAGCGGTTGATGAGTCGAGCCAAGCTGTTACCGAACACTAACCCCAAGTCATCTTCACTTACGAAATCAAGGTGCATCTTAAAGACGTCCATCGATTCCTTGTAAGTGATGTGTTGTTTCGAGACTGGAGAATCTGAGCCCCAATGCAGCCGATGAGGCCCAAACGCCGTGAATATATCTTGGGTTACAAATCGCATTTGCGCATAGGGAAAATCTGCTCGTTCCGGCCAAATGTGGTGAAAACCGGACATTTTGAGATGGATGTTTGACTGATTTGCTGCCGATATAACTACTTTCAGGTTTTGAAGTATTTCCTCTACCGAACCACGCTGATTAGACGGAGCAATTTCAAGACCCATGTGGTGGAGAAGAATTGGTGTGTCTGGAAACTTGGTTGCAATATCAATAATGGAAGGGAGGATATTTAGAGGGATTGAAATGGAAATCAATTGGTTGTTTGCTGCCGCAACCTCAAAGAATTTCAAACCATATTCACTTGTAAGCCACATTGCCGAATCGTCGGGAGCGAAATAGTGGGTGAATCCTCGAAGTTCATATTGGTCGATTGCCTGTTGGAGTCGTGTGTCGGCTCCGAGCGCATGATAGGTGTCGCTCCAGTAGCTATCAATATCGGCGAGTTGAATTATTCGTTTGGGGAATTTCTTCGCTTGTTCGAAAATGTACTTGTTATTTAACGGATTGAAATCCAGATTGGCACATACAACGAGTGCTTGGTCAACTTGATACGTATCCATGTTTAAGAGGAGTTGCTCAATGGAGGAGTGGCTACGCGGGTTGGGTACTGAAGGCCGGTAAGGCCAGAATTGCCATGCATGACAGTGGGAATCAATAATCATTTATCGCAATTATTGAGATATTTGAATCGGTGGTTCTCCACGACGGTTGGCACGAGTCGTGGGCGTGAGATCAAATCGTGTCTCGATGCCAGATAAGTGGCGCTCAAGTTCATCAATCATCAGCGTGAAATTTGTGATCGTACGATTCCCATAAGCGGCTACGTGGGGCGTAAGAAAGACATTGGGCATGGACTTGATGGGATGGTTTTGAGGAATTGGCTCAGGATCAAATACATCTAAGCCTGCGACAATGTCACCATGTCGCAAACGATTGATGAGCGCATTTGTGTCGACGACTGCGCCTCTTGAAACATTTATGAAAACAGATCCCGAGTTCATGAGTGAGAACTCTTTTTTGCTAATTAAACCTTTTGTAGCGGGCGTTATGGGGACCAGGCATACGACCACGTCTTGTTGCATTACAACATCAAGTGGTGCGAGATCAAAGCCAACGCTGTGGGCCATTGCTTTGGAAATGTATGGATCGTGGACAACGATGTTGCATTCGAATGGTCTCAAGAAAGAAATCAATCGTTGGGCGATGAATCCGCCGCCAATTAATCCAACGGAACTGCCGTAGAGATCGCGGATCTTTGACTTGTCTTCAGCCGTAGCCGTGTATGAATCAGAATGGATTTCTCCGCGGAAAAACGTTCCAGCATTTCGAAGTGATACCAGAATTAAACCCAGCGCCCATTCTGCAACGGGGTAGGAGTTTCCATTGTTGGTGTCGATCGTGCGAACACCTGCTTGCCAACAATCGTCAAGGTTGAATCGAAACCCGAATCGGTCTCCCTCAACGTCACATATAAATTTGAGTCGTGGCGCGTGTCGAAGTATTTCGGCATCGATAAGTGGAGACCCATCATGTATGACGAGCGCATCGATTTCGCCGATAGCTGCCATGAGAAGTTCACGCGAATTGTCGTCCTCGTTTGGGCCAAAGCGTGCATACCCGGAAGCATTTAGGGCTTGCGTTCCTTCTAATTGCAACCAAGAGTGGTCTGCGATTGCTGAGAGCCTCTCCATGGCGGTTTTGTCGGAGCACCACAATTTGTGGCTCTCCGATGAAAATGCAAATAACAGGTTCGGCTTTGGTTTTTTATTCATGGTTTTTATACGGATCGCATAACAGAACCATCGGTTCGCAACATTCCTGCAGACGACATAGGGATCTGGATGCCACGATTGGAGGCATCGGATTGGGTATCAAGTTCAATTCCGAGCCCAGGCGTATCTGGCGCTTCCATATATCCGCCTAGACGTTTTGCGGAGGACTTTACGAGTGCGCAAGATGATTTTGGATCTTCGTCTTTTGCGTAGTACTCCATGGTGAGCAAATTGGGAATCGCGATCGATAAGTGCAGCGTTGGTGCCGTAATTCCAGGACCCAAAAAGTTATGGGGGACGACGCTTGCATGATGCGATTCTGCGATTGCAGCAATCTTCAGGCACATGGAGATTCCGCCAGACATTCCCAGATCTGGACGCACGTGTATAGGAACTCCGTAGGAGAGAAGCTCGCGATACTCCCAAATGTTATTTAGACGTTCTCCGGTAGCGACTGGTGAATTAATCCTTTTACAAATTGTTGCTTGAGCCTCAATGGAATCGATTTGGATTGGATCTTCAATAAACAGTGGCCGAAATTGTGCGAGCGCATTGGCAACCACAACACCTTTAAAGGGGTCGAGCTTTCGGTGTAACTCAAAAATGATGTCGAGATCATTGCCGCCAGCGGCCCTTGCAGCGTGGCCCATTTCTAGTGCTGATTCAACTAGCGCCGGCATGGACAAATCGGCAAATCCTGCAACTAGCGGGTCAAATTTCACCGCGGTGTATCCGTCGACTATGGCTTGTTTCACCGAAGCCGCAATTTCGTCAGGAGTATTGCCATCTATAAGAACATGGAGTCTCACTTTGTCGCGATAATTGCCGCCGATGAGCTGCCACACCGGTACTCCAAGCTTTTTCCCCTTAATGTCCCAGAGTGCATTATCAATTGCGGCGACCGCTGAGGAAATGAGATTTCCACGAAATGGCCTCGAGCGATAGAGCAAATGCCAGAGGTGTTCGATACGAAAGGGGTCTTGGCCAAGCAGGAGTGGGGTCATTTCTTTGATTATTTCTCCGACAGCCCGTTGGTATCCCCACCCTCCGGATTGCCCAAGTCCTGTTGTGCCACATTCGGTGGAAATACGAACGAAAGTGTGGAACCCTGTGCTTTCGTTAGGGATTTCAAGTACATCGACTCCAGCAATTCTTGTGCTCATGAACCCCACCCTTCAATTCTGCAGCAACCACAAAAATCCAATGGTTCCACCTGAAATTTCATGTTAATGGTGAATACGAAAGAATTTGATGCATGATGGCACTCTTGCTCATGGTGTTTCTCATCTGCGTCTATTGTTGGATTTGATATGAGGACCTTAATGACTGGAGCGCATCAAGCATGAAGGTGTTGTTGGTCGGAGGGTCGGGCAAGGTGGGAACATTTATTACTCCTTACTTGCTAAAGCACCATGAAATTAGGGTCTTGGATATTTGCGCGCCAACTGCAGATGGGGTTGAATACTTTGAAGGGTCTGTGCTGGATGAAAGGGCTATTGAGCAAGCTCTGACTGGTTGCGACACTTTTATCAACCTTGTGATGATGGGTGCTCAGGGCGGGCACGACACTAGCCAGAGTTACGACTTGATAAAAAGCAATTACGAAGTGAACACGTTGGGTCTTCATCTTTTGTTGTATGCAGCTCAATCGATAAACATAAAGTTTGGTGTCCATACAAGTTCTATGAGTGTGCACTTTAGGAAGCGTGTCCCGATGGCCGGCTACTGGTATCCGAATGAAAGTGCTGCGAGTTTGCAGTCTCCAAGTGTTTACGGCCTTACGAAGGGATTTGGGGAGATGATTTGTGAGTATTTCTCAACATGGTTTGATATGAACCTTGTTGCATTACGAATTACTGGTCCAAGAACTCGAGATGAGTTTCTTGCTGAACGACGAGTTCGCCAATCAGAATTTGAAACAGATCTCTTTATCACCGACGAGGAGGACCTGGCACGGGCTTACTTGGCTGCAATTGAGCACGCCTCAATAGGGCACGGCAATTTCGAGTCAATTTTTATAAGTGGCGATGAGAACGAAGTCCATCACAACATGTCAAAGGCGAAACGATTGCTGGGTTGGTTTCCCCAGTCGCAGAAATATTTAGATATTTAATTAGTTGTTTTTGGTGAGCGAAGGCGCCCGGCGAGCGTGCCTACTTCAAGATATTGCAGTGGACCATTGGTCGTCATGAAAATGTCATTTGAAAAGGCGTTTGCATCGGTTGCGGAAGTCCACTCACTGATAACGATCCAATTCGCCTCGGATGATGGTCCGGAAGGGTGCTCGCCATCTTTCGTACACAATCGAGCGTGGGCAAACCCGGTAGCGGTTGAAAAATGCGGCGAGATCATAGATTCAAAATAGGAGATAGCAGATATTTCGCTATCAAAGTCTTCAATTGAAAAAATAGCGACGTTTGAAGTCGTGGGGAACCGAATGTCTGCATCAACCGAGCCCTGAGCTAATTGCGCGACCTGACGATAGATCGTGTTTGATCGATGTTCAAAAGTTGGAATGATTGTTGTCTTGAATTCAGAGTCGGACAATACAAGGTCTCTGTACATTTCGGATTCAAAAACGTGGGCGCCAGGAATTTCGTGCAGGTTAAAAATTGTTTGTTGACTCGTAGATCGGCCTAGAAATGAATTCGCAGAATAAAATCCGCACTCGATGAGAGCTGGCGCGTGGCGAATTGCAAACCAAGTGAGAAAGGGCTGATAAGTGTCTGGCTTTAGTGATAGCCGAATCAGAAAGAGGCGCGGAGAGATCATCGTTGTTGGATGCTAAGGCAGAAACATCACCAGATTGTGGAGAGCTCTTGGCGGACTCAAAAAGCACTCTTTCATGTATTCGTTCCATTGAGCAGAAATTTCCGACTTATTTTGTATTTCCTGTGTTAGTTGCATGTTCTCACAATCGTAGAAGCCAATAACCATTCGGCCATCCAGGTGAATTGAATAATTTGACACGCCAGATTGGGTCAAAAGTTTGATCATGCTCGGCCAGATTTCCGCATGTTTTTTCGCGTAGGTTGACTCCATTCCTGGCACAAGTTCGGCAACCCATAAAACACGGTTCAAAGTAATCTCCTAGATATCTCGCAGGCAGGGCCAAACCTACGGCATTGACAACCCGACAGGTTGCAATTTCTTAATCAGGATATGGGTCGTGCGTAGTGACACGGTCCTGGAATGCAACATATATGCATAACGCATGTATGGGGTCAACTGGCTAGGTCTTCGGCAGGTTGACTGAGCCAAAGTTGCTGACTCGCATGGTTCTATTATTCTGTCCCATAATTTGTACAATGAATGCGTGGTACACCCTTATGGCAATCTCACGTTCATGTGGATGTCACAGAACTCGATTTGGGTGCGTTAGGTGATAGTGGACGCTGAACCATTCGTCATTTTGGTTGCCGATCAAGACGCAACAGTTGGAGTTATCTCGTCGATGCTGTTGTCGTCGGCACTTACAACAGAGATCGCTGCAGTCAATGCTGTAGTGCGCACACTCGTTGAGCCAGAATCTATTGCAGGTATCAAACAACCCGAACTACCGAATGAAATACGAAAGATTGAAGAAGCTGCGATTAGCGCCACACGTGCCGAAATCGAGTCAGCGAGATTGATCGTTGCTTTTTCGGGTATCAATACTCAAAAGCTCGATGAGCTCCGTGAGCGGGGGGTGACTGCACCAGCAGTGAATTTGTGTCAGTTTGTGGACAACTTGGAAGGGGTAGCCCACCATTCGTTGTCTCCAGAACTCGACTTGCGAGAAGTGATTGTTGGTGCCGCAATGCAATTTGGTTTTAGCGGGGGATCATCTGTGTGCAGCATTTGCGAAGCAAAAGACGGCGCAAACATTGATTATTGGATCAACATTGCCGATACGTGCACGCGTTTTGCGCACACCGTGCAACGACTGCAGTCGTAATACAGGAATTAAAGGTCAGGTATTACTTGGCGAGCAATGTGGACGGCGTAATGCCAAGGGCCACGCTTAAACGCACGATGGTGTCGAGTGCAGGAGAGAAGTGGCCGTTTTCAATTCGGTTGATGGTTTTGCGATCAACGCCAGCAATTTCTGCGAGTTTCGCTTGGCTCAAGTCAGCATCAGTTCGCAACTCAAACAAACGATCGGCGAGCACTTTGCGCATGTCTTTAACTTCGCGCTTCAAGGTTGCCTCTGTTGCTTTCCGAACATTTGTTTTTGCCATAACCTGAACGATAATCAATTTGCGGACAGAAGTCCGAACTTTGGCTAAAAATTTTCGTTAAGACAAAGGTCATACCTACATACATATAGGGTGACCGCATGCGAATCGGAGTGTTAACGGGCGGCGGCGATTGCCCTGGCCTCAACGCCGTGATCAGATCCATTGTGCGCAAAGCTGAAACCCAATTTGGGGCTGAAATTATCGGCTTTTATGACTCCTGGGACGGCGTAATGGAGCAGCGTTATTCGTTGCTAAAAACCAACGATGTTCGCGGGATAGCCCCAAAGGGCGGAACGATTTTGGGCACACGTCGGGGTGGACCATTTGACACAAACGATGGCGTTGTCAATGTACAACAGGCTTTTA
>JBAXBR010000035.1:0-15216 GCA_037141855.1 Actinomycetota bacterium
GCACACATCTTCCCCAAACAGCTAACCACCAAGGGGAACATGTGCCACCAGAATTTCAACCTGAAATACCAATATTTGGAGCAATAGTGAATACACATGCAAGCGATCGCGGGAACGAACCAGTCACGTGGAATCAGTTTCATACATTCGCGAATCAAATGGACGCACGTTTCGTTGCAATCGAAGCACGGTTCAATGAAATGGACACTCGGTTCATTGCAATTGATGCACGATTCAACGCAATTGAAACACGGTTCAACGAATTAGATGCAAAGATTATTGCGCTGCGGGGTGAATTCCTTGAATTCAAAGAAGAGATGCGGCTCGTTCCTGTGAAAATTGCAGGCTGGGTTGCAGGAGCCATGATCGGTTCTAGCGGCGTTATCTTTGGCGGTTTTCAACTGTTGCGCGGTCTGTTCTAGACCCCAAAGTGGTCTAATCTTTGTTCAGCACTACTGCTGAAAGGGGAATATATGACAACGGCGTCATATAAGAACTACTCGGCACTCGAAGCGGCAGAACTTCGCGTACGCGAAGCCGGCGAGTGGCTGAAGTTGGAAGATGGCCTGATCGAAACTATCGTCGCACCACGAAGAATTATCGAGGTGGCAATTCCATTTCGACGAGACGACGGATCGCGCGACCAGCTCACCGGCTGGCGCGTGCACCACAACACCACTCGTGGCCCGGCCAAAGGCGGAATTCGCTATCACCAAGAAGTGAACCGCGAAGAGGTAATCGCGCTCGCCATGGGTATGTCACTTAAAACTGCCATTGCCAACTTGCCACTTGGTGGCGCAAAAGGCGGCGTTTGTTTCAACCCAATGGATTATTCCATTGGAGAAATTGAACGCATTACCCGTCGTTACGTTTCGGAGATCTCATCATTTCTCGGACCAGACAAAGACGTTCCTGCTCCAGACGTTGGAACCAACTCGCAAATCATGGCGTGGATCATGGACCAGTACTCAACAGGCGTGGGTCACGCAACTCCAGGCGTTGTAACCGGAAAACCAATTGAACTTGGTGGCTCCCTTGGTCGTGAGTCCGCAACCGGTCGTGGTGTTGTTGAAGCAGCAGCACTCATGCTCGGCAAAATGGGAACTTCACTACAAGGCAAGAAGATTGCCATTCAGGGTTACGGACAAGTTGGTTCATGGGCAGCGCGACTTGCTGCAGCACGTGGAGCGCTCATCGTTGGACTTTCCGACGTAGGTGGAACTATCCACTCAGCTGGCGGGCTCGACCTTGCAGCTATCGACAAAGCGTTCCGAGATGGTGCACGAAGTGTGTGCGACACCGGCATTGGTGAAGTAGTTGCACGCGGTGTAAGTGGATCAACTGCTGTGTTTGCGCTTGACTGCGACATCGTCATGCCATGTGCACTTGGAGACGCCGTTGGCGAAGAAGAAGCGAACAACATGAAAGCCAAGTTGGTCGTGGAAGGCGCAAACGGACCACTCACCCCTACTGCCGACCTCATCTTGGCCGATAAAGGCGTCATCATTATTCCCGACGTGTATGCAAACGCCGGTGGCGTTACTTGCTCATACCTTGAACAGTGCCAAAACTTTGCGCACTTAACGTGGGACGAAGACGAAGTGAACGCGCGAGTTATCGACCTCATGCGAGCAGCGTTTGAACGCTTTTATACATTCGCTCAAGAATCGAAATTGCCAAACAGGCTTGCTGCTTCGGTGCTTGGAGTAAAGACAATCGCTGATGCGCACCGTATGCGCGGCCTGCACCCATAAGCCAACAGGCCTATATCTGGGCTACTTGACAGCCAAAGTGGCACCTGTGTAATAGCTAGGTTTTATTGCCGTCTGCTCGGCCTTCTGCACACCTGTCTGCATGACAATGTTTATGGAGAAACCGTTGAACAACGAATCACAAATTGATAAATACCTACTGATGGATACCGATCCGCGCTGGCAGGATCCGGCCACGCTTTATTCCGTCCGAATCGCCGCAACAAGGTTGGATGCTCGGATTGATCGACTGAAACTCACACTTGAGCGCGAAATTGCTCGACTTGAAAGCAAAATAAAATGAAAAAGGCGGGGTGCCGAAGCACCCCGCCCAATTCGTTTAATACTGAACTAAATCAGTTTCCACCTTCAGTTGGTGTGACTGTTTCAGCAGTGAATGATGCACCCTTGTAGTCAACCTTCAAGGCATCGAGGATCGCGTATGCGGCGGTCACGATGTCGTTGGTGTAAGCACCATCTGTTGGAGCCTTAGTAAGAACGGTTGAACCTTCAAGGTTCTTGGTTCCCTGTGCAAGTGTTACCGTGCGGTCCCAAGCAGCTGAGTCAATCATGCCTGCACCCATTGGTGATGGCCAGACCAACTTGTTGACTTCGTTCATCTGCCACAACTGGTGGCCTGCACCCAAGGTTGAACCCTTGGCTACAACGATGTCACGGCAAGCTGATGCGTTATCGCGGCAGAATGCCCAACCCTGAATTGATGCTGCAACGAACTTCACTGCAGTGTCCTTGTAGGCGGCATCTGAAGCAAGCTTGTCAGCATTTGCCCAAATTGCGTCCTGCAACATTCCAACGCCTTCTGTTTCGTACGAAACAACGTTGAGGTCTGCTTCTGTGTACAACGCATTTGTTGCTGGGTTCATGGTTTCAAGAACCTGCGCGTATTCGTTGTAGGTCATTGCTTCTGCAGCATCGATGTCGCCTGCGAGCAAGCCTGACATGTCGAACTGTTGTTGAACCAATGAAACATCCTTGGCAGGATCCAATCCGGCCTTGGTGAGTGCTGCGAAGATTTCGAACTCGTTGCCGAAGCCCCAGTTACCAATCTTCTTGCCCTTAAAGTCGGCAGCAGTCGTGATGTTCTTGTCCTTGAACGAAACCTGCAGCGTTCCTGAACGCTGGTAGATCTGTGCAATGTCGACGATGTTCGCGCCAGCTTCGCGTGATGCGAGAGCCTTTGGTACCCATGAGAGTGCGAAGTCCACTGCGCCGTCAGCAAGTTGCTGCTGAGGAACGATGTCAACTCCACCTTCAACGATGGTTACGTCTAGACACTGAGCTGCATAGAAGCCCTGGTCTACTGCTGCGAAATAGCCAGCAAATTGTGCTTGTGTTACCCACTGCAACTGCAACTTGACAGGTGTGGTGGTTGCACATGCTGCTGTTGTGTCACTTGTGCTGCTGCTTGAACCGCCGCATGCTGCGACGACCAAGGACAAGGCAGCAAAGCCCGCAACAGCGAGTTTGATTCCTGATTTCCTCATTATTTTGGTACTCCCCCGAGAGCCTGAGCTCTCTACTTGTTTGTGGTATTTGTGGCTGCGACACCTCGAGAGGCGACGTTCTCCAGCACTACGGAGACTAGATAAAAGGCTAATCCAAGCAAACATGCCCCTAGGACATAAGCCCAGGCTGCGGCATTCTTGGAATTAGCGATATTGCTGGTAATTCGGCTTCCCAGACCGTTCTGGGACCCTCCGAAATATTCTGAAACAAATGAGGTGATTACTGCTGCCGGAGCCGAAATTTTGAGTGCTGTAAACAAATACGGCACTGCGTTAGGAACACGAACTTTACGCAAAATTTCGACATCACTTGCGGCGTACGAGCGCATGATTTCGAGATGAGTGGTTTTCACTTGCGTCAAACCTTTGGCAACGTTTACTAGCACGATGAAATACACCACAAGGCTGACCATGATGCGCCGTGGAATTTCACTGGTAATGGAATACATGTTGTTGAGCACAGCAACTAACACGAAAATTGGAATTGCGTTCAGCGCAATTGCAAGTGGTGTAATCAGCGAGCTCAAAAAGCGAAAACGACTAAGAATAAAACTCATTGCAACACCAAATATTGTTCCGGCAATAAGACCAACGAGCGCATTCATTCCCGATACTGACGCTGCATCCCAAATGCGTGCTGCATTATGGAAGAACTGTTCCAAGATTTTTGATGGTGGCGCAAGAAAGTATGGCTTCAATTTGAAAAACTTGACGGCACTTTCCCAGAACGCCAAAAAGCTCACGCCAAACACAAACGGAATAGTGAAGCTGCGAAGGCGATTAACGAATGTCATGATCAGCGATCTTCAACTCCACGAATTGCACCTGCATTTGCATGATCTGCATGTGTGCCGCGAAGTGCTTCACGGACCGCAGTAATTCCAGCGAAGAAATTGTCGGCAGCGCGAGTGTCCTCATTGCGATTATGGCCAAGACTCACATTGATGACTTCCGTAATGCGCCCTGGACGCGGCGACATCACCACCACCCGATTCGACAAGTACACCGCTTCGGGAATGGAGTGGGTAACAAAGACCACGGTTGTCTTGGTTTCTGCACAAATACGAAGCAGTTCACCTTGCATATATTCACGCGTCATTTCATCAAGTGCTCCGAATGGTTCGTCCATTAATAGCAACGGAGGATGAGCTGCAAGCGCGCGAGCAATGGCGATGCGTTGTTGCATGCCACCAGACAGCTGCCACGGCATGAGGTCAGCAAATTCTGGAAGTTTTACAAGTTCGAGCATTTCCTGTGCGCGCGCGGCACGCTTTTCCTTATCCCAACCCTTTAGCTCAAGTGGGAGTTCAATGTTTTTTGCAACAGAACGCCAGTCGAATAAGCCGGCTTGCTGAAACGCCATGCCGTAGTCCTGATCCAGTCGCGACTGCGCCGCAGTTTTGCTGTTTACCGTGACAACGCCAGAAGTTGGTTCCAAGAGATTGGCAATCAGTCTCAACAACGTTGATTTGCCACAACCCGATGGGCCGATAAGCGAAACGAACTCTCCTGGCTCAACGGTCAAGTTCACATCAACAAGCGCATCCACTTGTTTTGGTGTGCCCTGATTGAATATCTTGCTTACTCCCGCAACATGAACTGCGCTCATGTGGTGGTCTCCTTTGGTCGGTTCCGCATCAACATCACATCTGCAAGCGCAACTAGGCCAGCCATTGCAAGACCAAGTCCTGCGGCGCCAAATACTGCGGTAAACACTTTCGCCGGATCACCTGTTGCTTGACGGGCATATTCAATAATTAACCGGCCAATGCCACCTTTGAGTCCGGTGGAAATTTCGGCAACAACTACACCAATGACCGATCCTGAAGCACCCAGCTTGAACGCCGGCACCATGTATGGAATTGCAGCAGGAAAGCGCAACTTGATCAATGTTTGCTTCCACGAGGCCGCATAACTATCCATTAATTCGAGCGATGCAGCTGGTGCGCTCTTTAATCCACGCAATGTGCCAACTGCGATCGGGAAGAACGCGAGAAATGCGCCCAGAACAGATGCAGAGAGCCAGCGTGGCCAGGTGAAGCCAAAGATGTGCAATTTGCCACCCCACGACACCACCAGTGGTGCAAGTGCAATGAGGGGAACTGTTTGTGAGATCACCAAATATGGGAGCAACCCTCGCTCCATGGTTTTGAAACGGGTCATCAGCGCGGCGAGCGCAACACCAATTGACGAGCCAATTACAAAACCAACCATGGCTAAACGGAACGAATACCAAGCACCCTGTAATACCACTAACCAGATTTGGCGTGAATGTGGACCGCGCATCTCTGGCTGTGCATAGCGACGCAACATCTCCCACAGATGTGGCATTGCTGTGTCATTAGAGCGAGGCAATATTGCTACGCCAAAAAACTTGCCGCCCTTTTCCGGTCCGACAACTTTGTACAACTCCCAGAGCACAGCAACGAGCGCAACCGACACAAAAAACATTCCTGTGCGATATGCAGCCCGTCGCAGTGATTGGTTCATTGCTTAGCTTTACCCAAATCCTGAATCGCAGGAATGATTTTTTCGCCGTAGGCCTCGAGGGTCTCTTCCTTACCATCGTGTTGCAAGTACACCGCAAATTGATCGACGCCCATTTCCTTAAGTTCTTTCAGGCGACGAATGTGCTCGTCCGCATTACCAAGAATGCAGAACCGATCAATAATTTCATCTGGCACAAACGTGGTGTGGCTATTGCCGGTACGTCCATGTTCGTTGTAGTCGTAACCCTGGCGATTCTTGATGTACTCAGTGAGTGCTTTTGGAACTGCCGAATTTTCGCCATAACGCTCCACGATGTCGGCTACGTGGTTACCCACCATGCCACCGAACCAACGGGTTTGATCGCGCATGTATGGAAGGTCATCACCAACGTAAGCAGGTGCTGCGACGCAGATCTTCACACTCTTTGGGTCGCGACCAGCAGCCTTCGCTGCATCACGAACTGCCTTGATGGTCCATTCAGCAATGCTTAAGTCGGCAAGTTGCAAAATGAAACCATCTGCAACTTCGCCAGTCAATGCAAGCGCCTTTGGACCATACGCAGCAACCCACACTTCGAGTTCGCTCTTTGACGCCCACGGAAAACGAATGCTCGAGCCGTTGTAATCAACTGCACGACCGCAACCGAGTTCACGAATGACATGCACGCTTTCGCGCAACGTTGCCAGCGTTGTTGGTTTGCCGTTGGTTACGCGAACAGCTGAGTCCCCACGACCAATTCCACATACGGTGCGATTGCCGTACATTTCATTGAGCGTTGCATAGGTGCTTGCCGTCACGGTCCAGTCACGCGTTGCAGGGTTGGTCACCATTGGACCAACAATGACGTTGCGAGTTTCAGCCAAAATTTGGCTGAAGATCACATACGGTTCCTGCCACAAAATGTGACTATCAAATGTCCACACATGCGAAAAGCCAAACATTTCGGCTTTCTTGGCTAGATCCACTACGCGCGATGATGGCGGAGTGGTTTGCAATACAACACCGATGTCCATTGCTCTCCCCTTAATTAATTATGTAGACGTGTGATTAGCGGTTTTGCGGGAAACCCAAGTTGACCGACGATGTGCGTGGGTCTGGCCAACGTGAGGTAACGACTTTGCCGCGGGTGAAGAAGTTGATTCCCTCTGGACCGTACATGTGTTGGTCGCCGAACAGTGAAGCCTTCCAACCACCAAATGAGTAGTACGACACCGGAACTGGAATTGGCACGTTGATGCCAACCATTCCCACCTGAACGTCGAACTGGAATTGGCGAGCAACGCCACCGTCGCGGGTGAAGATTGCCGTGCCGTTACCAAACTGGTTGTTATTGATGGTGTCGAGGCCTTCTTGGTAGCTCTTCACACGCATCACGGTAAGTACTGGTCCGAAAATTTCTTCGTCGTAGCACTTCATGCCTGGCTTCACATTGTCGATGAGGCTTGGATTCAAGAAGAAACCGGCATCTTTTGCCTTGTCAGTTCCGTCAACAACAACTTTTGCACCTTCAGCATTTGCATTCGTCACAAAGCTTGCAACCTTGTCGCGATGTTCGCGACTGATGAGTGGTCCCATTTCTGCAGATGGATCGGTTCCTGGTCCTACTTTGATGTTTGGAATGCGTGACTTCAGTTTGTCAACGAGAGCGTCAGCAATTGAGTCAACTGCAAGCACAACTGAAACCGCCATGCAACGCTCGCCTGCTGAACCGTACGCTGCTGACACCGCAGCATCTGCGGCCATGTCGAGGTCTGCGTCTGGAAGCACGAGCATGTGATTCTTTGCGCCACCAAGTGCCTGAACGCGCTTGCCGTTCTTCGTTCCGGTTTCATACACGTACTTCGCAATTGGCGTTGAACCAACGAACGACACTGACTGAACGTCCTTGTGCTCGAGTAAACGATCTACAGAAACCTTGTCACCGTGCAACACGTTGAACACGCCTTCTGGCAATCCGGCTTGACGCAACAAGTCTGCAATGAACATTGCTGCCGATGGATCCTTTTCTGATGGCTTCAAGATGAAGGTGTTTCCACACATAATGGCGTTTGCAAACATCCACATTGGCACCATGGCTGGGAAGTTGAACGGAGTAATTCCTGCGACAACACCAAGAGGCTGACGAATTGAATACACATCAACTCCGCCTGAAGCTTGCTCTGAATATCCACCCTTCAACATGGCTGGAATACCGCAAGCAAACTCGATGTTTTCAAGGCCGCGGGCGATTTCTCCCATTGCATCGCTTGGCACTTTTCCGTGCTCAATCGAAACGATATTGGCAAGTTCTTTACGGTTTGCATCGATCAGTTCGCGCATACGGAACATAATTTCTGCGCGGCGAGACAAGTTTGTTGCACGCCATGTAACGAAGGCTTCCTTCGCTACAGCGACGACTGCATCAACTTCGGCAACTGATGCCAGATCAACTTCGGCTTGTACTTCTCCGGTGGCCGGGTTGTAAACCTTGCCAACGTTTCCTGATGTTCCGGCTACAACTTTGTTGTTGACCCAGTGGCTAATGCGTTGCATGTCTCTCCTGATTGTTTTTTGTTAGAGGGGTTACTGAATTAATTGAGGTACTGGCACAGATCACGCTTAATGAACTTGCCGTGACCTTTCTTGCCGGTGAAGGTGTCTTTTTCGACAACGACCATTCCACGCGACAACACGGTGTCTACCTTGCCGTCCACTTTGAAACCTTCCCACGAAGAGTGGTCCATGTTCATGTGGTGCTTGTCGTTAATTCCAATTTTGGTTTTACCGTTTGGATCCCACACCAAAATGTCGGCGTCTGACCCTGGAGCAATGATGCCCTTCTTTGGATACATGCCGAACATGCGGGCTGGCGAAGTGCTGCAGGTTTCCACCCAACGCTCGAGTGAAATTTCACCTTGCACAACGCCCTGGTAAATAAGTTCCATGCGGTGCTCTACAGAGCCCATGCCGTTTGGAATCTTGGAGAAGTTGCCAATGCCAAGTTCTTTTTGATCCTTCATGCAGAACGGGCAGTGGTCGGTTGACACAACTGCCAACTCATTCATGCGCAAGCCCTTCCACAAGTCGGCATGGTGATTGTGCTTGTCGTGCTTGCTACGAATTGGCGGCGAGCACACGTACTTTGCACCTTCAAACCCTGGCTGTGCCAAGTGATCCTCAAGCGTCATGTACAAGTACTGCGGGCAAGTTTCAGCAAACACGTTCAAGCCTTCGTGACGTGCTTCGGCAAGTGCGTTGAGTGCTTCCGATGCCGACATATGCACGATGTACAACGGCACGTTGCCTGCAACTTTTGACAACACGATTGCACGACTGGTTGCTTCGCCTTCCAACAAACTTGGACGGCTGTAGCTGTGATACTTCGGATCGGTTTCGCCGCGAGCAATGTGCTGCTGCACCAACACGTCAATGGCAATGCCGTTTTCGGCGTGCATCATGATGGTGGAGCCGTTGCTGCTCGCCTGCTGCATTGCGCGCAGAATTTGGCCGTCGTCACTGTAGAAAACGCCCGGGTAAGCCATGAACAACTTGAAGGATGTGATGCCCTCGTTCTTGACTAAGTAGTCCATGTCGGCAAGAGCTTGATCGTCGATGCCGCCAATGATCTGGTGGAACGCATAGTCAATTGAGCAATTGCCTTCGGCCTTTTTGTGCCACGTCTTCAACGACTCTTGAACGTTTTCTCCATAGCGCTGCACTGCGAAGTCAACAATGGTGGTGACTCCACCCCATGCTGCTGCATTGGTTCCTGTTTCAAACGTGTCACTCGCGTTGGTGCCGCCGAAAGGCAACTCCATGTGCGTGTGCACATCAATACCGCCAGGAACAACAAACTTTCCTGTTGCATCAATGACCTTGTCGGCAATGATGTTGAGTGCTTCAACCTGACCTGGTTCAAGCAGTGCGCTAATGGTGTCGCCTTCAATCAACACATCGACGCGATGTCGACCTGTTGGGCTAACGACGGTTCCGTTTTTAATCAGTGTGCGTGCCATATTTCCCCCAATGACTCGAAGTGATGTTTAACGTTCTGAAATTTCGTGATATGCGTCTGGACGACGGTCGCGGTAGAACGGCCAACGATCGCGCACCATGCGGATCTTGTCCATATCCAAATCGCGAACGATGAGTTCGTGTTTGAACGCATCGCCGACTTCGCCAACAAACTTGCCTTCTGGGTCTACGAAGTAGCTCTGACCATAGAAATCGTTGGTACCCATGTCTTTTTCAATACCAACGCGGTTAATTGCCCCGACGTAATACATATTGGCAACAGCCGATGCTGGCTGCTCTACACGCCAGATGTATTCAGACAAACCTCGGCTTGTGGCCGATGGGTTGAACACAATCTCTGCGCCATTAAGTCCAAGTGCGCGCCAACCTTCTGGGAAGTGGCGGTCATAACAGATGTACACGCCAACTTTGCCAACTGCAGTATCAAACACTGGGTAGCCATGTGTGCCAGGTGTGAAGTAGTACTTCTCCCAGAATCCAGGAACCTGCGGGATGTGCTGTTTACGGTACTTGCCCAAATAACGACCGTCGGCGTCGATAACCGCTGCGGTGTTGTAGTACAAACCAGGCTGAACAATTTCGTACATTGGCAACACGAGCACCATGTTCAATTCTTTTGCGAGTGATTGGAAACGCTTCGTGGTTGGGCCGTCTGGAATTGGCTCGGTGTACGAGAAATACTTTGGGTCCTGTTCTTGACAGAAGTACGGACCATAAAACAATTCTTGGAAGCACATAATTTGTGCGCCTTGCTTTGCGGCTTCACGGGCTGCTGCCTCGTGCTTATCGATCATCGATTCTTTGTCGCCAGTCCATTCGGTCTGCAACAACGCTGCTTTTACGATTCTTGCCATGATGGCTCTCCCCTTTGAATGCCTATGTAAGGAAATTCAGGCTAGTAGCCATCACCCCAAACGGTAAAGCCCCAAACGGGTGAAGTTACTTATGCAGAAACGGTGGCGCGGCGGGCTGGCAGAAACTTCAGGGCAAACAAGGCCCCTGCAATTGCAACGCCAGCACCTGTGAAACAGGCCGTGTGGAACCCATGCATGAAGGCTTCGCTGACGGCTTGTCGTACTGCTGCAACGGCCTCGGGGGTTGGAGCCCGCTCAGCCACTGCAAAACCTGCACCCGCTGATTCTTTGGCTAATGCCACAGCTTCGGCAGGCAAATTGAACTTCGAAATCAATTCGCCAAGTTTCGGTCCGTAGAGCGATGCAAAAACCGAGCCGCTGATGGCAACGCCAAGTGTTCCGCCCACTTCACGACTCACATCGTTCACTGCAGAACCAACGCCGGCCTTCTCACGTGGCAACTCTCCCATCACCGCATCCGTCGCCGGTGAAGTAACGAGTGCAAGTCCGTTAGCAAGAAACAACATGCTGATAATGACTGGGCCCCAGTACGCAGTATTTGCTTCGCAGAACCCAATGATGACAAGACCGATCATCATGTTGGTGAGACCCATTGCAACAATTCGTTTTGTTCCAAACTTCAACGCAAGTCGCGCAGCAATCGGCGCGGTTACGCCCGCACCAATTGCAAACGGCAAGGTGTGCACGCCAGCCGACAGCGTGCTGTAGCCACGAACGAATTGAAAGTATTGAGTAACGAGAAATGTGAAACCGAACAATACGAAAAACGCGATGGCGATTGAACCAGTAGCTGCAGAGAGTCGCGCATTGCGAAATACTCGAACGTCAAGCAACGGTTCGTTTGTGGAAAGCTCACGCTTCACAAAGGCTGCGAGTAACAGCGCCGTACCAGCAAACGATGTGAGTGTTGCAATACTTGTCCATCCGCGATGCGGTCCTTCAATCACGGTGTACACCAGCAAACCAACCATGGCAATGGACAACACAAACCCCATGAAGTCCAGGCGATGTGGATTCGGGTCTTTCGAAGTTGGAATAAAAATTGCTCCAAGAATCAATGCGATAACACCAACTGGAATATTGACGAGAAATACCGAGCCCCAATAGAAATGCTCAAGCAGGAATCCGCCAGTGATTGGGCCGAACGCAACCGCCATTCCCGAAACCGCCGACCAAATTCCAATCGCCTTTGCGCGTTCGATTGGATCACGGAAAACATCAATAAGAATTGCCAAAGTTGCTGGAAAAATTGCAGCTGCACCAATGCCCATTGCGCCGCGCGCGATGATCAATGTTGCAGTTGAAGTTGCGAACGATGCCCATATTGAGCAACCAACGAAAGCGACCATGCCGATTTGGATTGCACCTTTACGCCCAAAGCGATCGCCAAGGCCCCCGAAAGCCAACAGCAAGCACGCAAATATCAGCGAATACGAGTCAACGATCCATTGCAATCCACTGGTTGATGCACCAAGTTCGCGCGACAACGTCGGAAGCGCAACGTTAATGATGAGGTTGTCAACCACAACCATGAACAAGCTGATGCACAGCACCAGCATGATCATCCAGCGGCGGTCGTGAATTTTGGAGTCTGGGAGCGTATTCATACTTGACAGTGTCTAGTACAGAAACTAGATAGTGTCAAGTTATGGCTCCAACTAAATCAGATGCCCTGCGCAGAGTGGTTTTAGATGCGGCGCTAGCGATTTCAGCAAACGCTGGGCCAGATGCACTTTCACTGCGTGAAGTAGCGCGTGAAGCGGGCGTTTCACACCAAGCCCCGTATCACCACTTCGGCGACAGGGCGGGAATTTTCGCGGCAATTTCTGAAGAGGGATACGCAGAACTTGGCGATGCTCTATTACGTAGTCGAACTCACGGCGCAACTTCAATGTGTGAGGCCTACGTGCACTTTGCGCTTCAACATAAAGGCCACTTTCGTGTGATGTTTAGAAACGATCTGTGCAATGTTGGCAATTACCCAGGCGCTCTTGTTCAAGCCGATAGAGCATTCAGCATTTTGCTTGACGAAGTTACAACCTTGCTCGGCAGGGACGCATCGATGAATGAAGCCAAAGCCCAGGCAACATATATGTGGTCAGTGGCACATGGATTAGCAACACTCCTCATTGATGGTCCACTTGAGAAAAAACTGGGTGGAATTACAGATGTGAACGCGCTAGTCAAACAGGTTGCGCAACTCGCCTCCGCATCTATTCATGCATGATCAACAACGCATTCCGCAAACGATCACGCCTACAGTTATCTCATGAACTTGGTCCGTCGATGTGCTGCAGTTTCTGTACTCATTGGAACACTCTCTGCGTGCGCCGGTACCGCACAACAATCCGCTAATCCAATACAGAACGATGGTTGCAGGGCTGGTTCAGCATTAGACGGACCACTCAACATCGCCACCACTGTTGCGCCGATTACCAGCATCGTCGCCAATATCGCCGGTGGCTCCGGGGCCACCATCACTGGAATCGTTCCCGAAGGAACTAACTCGCACACGTTTGAACCAAAACCAAGTGATGCCGCAACTTTGGAAAATGCAGACGTCATTTTTATTAACGGCCTAGTACTTGAAGAACCAACAAAAGACTTGGCACTTGCCAACCTGAAAGACGGTGCGATTATCTGTGAAGTCGGATCGGCAATTCTGTCGCCCGATCAATACATCTACGACTTCTCTTTTCCTAAAGATGGCGGAAAGCCAAACCCACACTTGTGGACGAACCCGCCAATGGCCAAGCAATACGCCGAAGTCGTTCGCGATGTTCTGTCGCGTCTAGATCCAGCACATGCCGAACTCTTTGCAAAAAACTATGCAGCCTTTGCAGAAAAAATTGATGCCTTAGACGCAGCAATGATTACTGCGACTGCATCAATCCCGGAGTCGCAACGAAAACTGCTCACGTACCACGACGCATATGCATATTTTTCCGTGCATTACGGATATACCGTGATCGGAGCCATCCAACCTTCTTCCTTTCAGGAACCAACCCCGAAGGAAATTGCTGACCTCATTAATCAAGTAAAGAATTCTGGCGTCACAGCCATATTTGGTAGCGAGGTATTTCCTTCGCCGGTACTTGAGCAAATTGGCGCCGAAACTGGGGTTCGATACGTGGACGTACTGCGCGATGACGACCTGCTCGGCAAGCCTGGTGACGCAGAACACTCCTGGCTAGGGCTCATGCGGTTTGACTACAGCACCATGGTGGAAGCCCTTGGTGGGGATGCAACAGCGCTAAAAAATTTGGATGTGAATAATGCAACGAAGGACACCGCCACCTACCCTCAGTAGGACGACATGAGTACCCCACCACTCATCAACTGCGAACACGTTTCCTGCACCTACGGCAATGCCGCGGTGCTCGATGACGTATATATGACTCTCAACCGCGGCGAGTTCGTAGGTGTCGTTGGACCGTCAGGTTCTGGAAAAACAACTTTGCTCAAGGCCATTCTTGGCACGCACCCCGTTGCCCATGGTGCCATCACCATGCAGCCAAAACTCACACTTGGATATGTCCCCCAAGTTGAAACTGTGGATTGGTACTTCCCCGTCACGGTTGAAGAAGTAATCGTGATGACTCGTTCGAAAAGCACCTGGTGGCCACGCATCACCCTCGCTGAACGCACAGCGGTTCGTGAAGTTCTCGAACGTTTGGGAATTGGAGAAGTAGCGCATCGACATATTCGCGAGCTGTCAGGTGGACAACAACAGCGAGTGTTCCTCGCTCGCGCAATGTTTCGCAATCCAGACATTCTGATTATGGACGAACCAACTTCTGGAGTTGATGTTCGAACGCGACATGAAGTGTTGCACTTACTTGCCGATCTTCACGCCGATGGGCTCACGATTCTTTTGACCACACATGACTTAAACGGCCTTGCAGCTCACCTTCCCCGATTGGTATGCCTGAACAAGCGCGTCATCGCCGATGGAAATCCGCGTGAGGTATTGACTCCGTCAGTGCTCGAAGCAACGTATGGAGCCCCGATGGACGTACTTGAGCACGGTGGCATGCCTCTTGTCGTAGACCATGGACGTGTGCAAATGCGAGGTGAAGGAAAATGATGCTCGCAATTAATATTTTTGAACCGTATGGTTTTCAGTTTTTTCGACACGGACTCGTAGTTGCCACCATTGCTGGTGCGCTGTGCGGACTGCTCGGCGTGTTCGTGGTGTTACGTGGCATGAGCTACATCGGCCACGGGCTTTCTCACGCAGTATTTGGCGGAGCGGCAGCAAGCGCGGTTATTGGCATCAACTTTTTCATTGGCGCTGGCATTTGGGGAATTGTTTCTGGCGTGCTGATTGCACGCGTTGCACGGCGGCGTGTAATCGGTGCCGATGCCGCCATCGGGGTAGTGACTACTGCTTCATTCGCACTGGGCCTAGCCCTCATGAACAGGTACGGGCAGGCGTCTAAAAGCATTGAGGCCGTACTGTTCGGCAGTGTGCTTGGTGTCAAAGTCGCAGACATCATCGCGGTGTCCATAGTTGCGCTCATTGCACTTGCAGTAATCGTGGTCTGGTACCGAAAGCTG
>JBAXBR010000036.1:0-15098 GCA_037141855.1 Actinomycetota bacterium
TGTCGGCGTACATGCCAGCAAGCGTGAGGTCATGCATGGCCGAAACAACGGTAAGGCCCTGTTCCCGGCGCAGTTTGTCAACTAGTTCAAGCGCTTGCTGCTGGTGCCCAATATCGAGTGCGCTCGTTGGTTCATCCAGCAACAGCACGGGAGCCTCTTGTGCCAACGCACGAGCAATCACCAATCGTTGCAACTCCCCACCAGACAACGTGCCTAACCTGCGCTGCGAAAAATCAATCAAATCAAGACGCTCTAATACGCCATGAATTACTTCGCGATCTTGCTTTGTTTCAGATGAGAAATGTCCAACGTACGGATTGCGGCCCAACAACACGTAGTCGTGAACGTTCATGTCGTGAGGAATAAGTGGCGACTGAGGAACATACGCAATGTGTTGTGCGCGCCACCGGGCCGATGTGGCAGGTATTTCAGTTTGATCAATAGCGATTGACCCCGTGTATGGAACGAGACCAGCAGCCGCACGCAATACCGACGACTTGCCCGCTCCGTTTGGCCCAATGAGACACAGCCATTCGCCAGAGTGCAACAAGTCGTTAAAGCCCTGCACAGCTTCAACACCGTTGTATGACACTCGCACATCGCAAAAGCCCAGCGCGGTCATCGTGCGTTGCTCCGTTTGCGAAGCAGAAACAAAAAGAACGGTGCACCAAAGAACGCGGTTACCACACCAATTGGGGTTTCGGCTGGGTTTGCCAACACCCTGCTTGGGATATCAGCAAACACAAGAAAAGCTGCGCCAAGTAAAATACTGAGCGGAATCACCACTCGGTAACTGGCACCTGCAAGCAGTCGAACTGCGTGCGGAACGATGATGCCAACAAAACCGATGAGGCCGCTGACCGCGACAACAGCAGAGGTGCCCAGTGTTGCCGCAAGCACCACAATGAGGCGCACACGACGCACATTGGTTCCTAATGCACTGGCCTCGTCGTCGCCTACACGAAGCACATCGAGCAGTCGACGGTGCATGAGCAACACACCTGTACTTAACACAACATATGGAAGCACCAAACGCACATCACCCCACGTTGCACTGGACAAGCGACCAAGAATCCATGAATACACCTGGCGCACCACATCGGTATTGCGTTGCAAAATAAATGCCTGAATCGAAGTTGCTAGCGACGTAACAGCGACGCCAGCCAAAATGAGCGTGGTGCTCGACCGCGTGGTTCCAAACGCCGTGCCCACCACATACGTAACCAACACGGCTACCAAGGCGCCAATAAAAGCAGCCAGTGGAAGTGGGTCAATAATCCAATTCCTAGTGGCCCCTCGTTGAAACGCAAACACCAACGTGGCACCCAGTCCCGCACCAGCGGCCACGCCTAATAAATACGGATCAACAAGGGGGTTTCGGAAAACACCCTGATAGCTCGCTCCCGAAACCGAAAGCATTGAGCCAACAATGGCTGCAAGCACAACGCGTGGCGTGCGAATGAGCCAAACAATATTCCAGTCCGCTTTCGATACACCGCTATTCACATGAATAAACGGCAATCGATTAGCGAACTCGAGTGGAATCCTCCACCACGTTGGACCAGCCGGCCCAATCATCGTTCCCACGATCATCGCAACAAACAGCAACGCTCCTGCAAGTGCAAACGAGTTGCGGTTACGGTTCACGAATTAGCAGCAGCAACTGCATCACGAATTGACGTGATGAGGTCGAGCACTCGTGGTCCCCAACGCGACGAAATGTCATCGTCAAGCAACACAACATGATTTGCTGTAACTGCTTTTAGGCCACTCCAACCATCGCGTGCTGCAACGGTCGTTGCATCTTGAGCACAGCACTTCGTGTCTGCAAGAAAAATGAAGTCGGGGTTTGAAGAAACTATGACCTCAGCCGAAAGCTGTGGGTAGTCATTTCCTGCTTCAACGTTGTCGGCAATATTGCGCATGCCAAACAAATTGAATATTTGACCGATAAATGTATTTGACGTGACCGAGTAGTACGTGTTGTCGAGCTCGTAGTAGTAAGACAACGGCGGGTTCGCAAACTTCACCGATGCAACTGCATCTTCGATGCTGGTCTGCAAGGTTTTTGAGACGTCCTTTGCGGTTTGGCTGTGTCCAGTGAGCACACCGAGTTGATCGATTTGCTCGTATACATTTTCCAAGCTCATTGCTGCTCCAGCAACAAACACTGGAATGTTTAAGGTTTTCAGTTGCTCCACCAAACTTCCAGGGTCATAGGAAATGATGACAAGGTCTGGTGAATAACCGCTGATTGCTTCAATGTTTGGCTCGAAGCCCGACAACTTGGTGCCGAGTGCTACAGCCTCTGCAGGAAAGTTGGAATATTCATCAGCTGCAACAACCTGCGACCCAGCGCCAATTGCGTACAGCATTTCGGTTGCCGATGGCGAGAGCGAAATGATGTGTATTGGTTGCGCAGTAAGCGTGAGATCGCCGACTGTAACTGGATACACATCTGCAGTAACTGCTGCGGTATCGGTAGTACTCGTTGAGGATCCGCCACAACCTGCCATAACGGCAGTGAGGGAAAGAAAAAGACCGGCGAGGCCGGCCTTGGTTAACTTGTTCATATGTTCTCCTTGCTCTTCTTGCGAGAGCGGTTGATGTAGCTACGCATTAGGCGACCGGACTTACGAACACGCTTTTGTTTGAAAGCGTTCGCATTACCGTTGCGGGACAGTGCCGGAATCTCACCGGACTTCGCTGAATGTTTTGCCCTTCGGCTATTACCGAAGTGTGGTCACCTTAGCGCAGGTGCGTGGTCGTTATGCAAACAACGCGGCGAGGCGTTCCATGCCTTCAACTAAATCGGCATCGCCGAGCGCAAAGCTAAACCGGGCGTAACCAGGTGCGCCAAAAGCTTCTCCGGGAACGAAGGCAACTTTGGCCACATCGAGCACCAAGTCGGCAAGTTCCATGCTGTTTGTGGCTTTCTTGCCGCCGATATCGCGACCAAATAATCCACGCACATTTGGGAAGCAATAGAACGCGCCTTGCGGCTCCATGCACGTAACTCCGGGAATTGCAGTAAGCATCTTGTGCATCAATGTTCCACGGCGTTCAAAACTTTCACGCATCATGGCAACTGCAGAGAGGTCTCCACTCACGGCTTCAAGTGCAGCAATTTGTGCAACGTTAGAAACGTTTGACGTAGTGTGCGATTGGAAGTTGATTGCTGCCTTCATTACGTCTTTGGGACCAATCATCCAGCCCACTCGCCACCCTGTCATTGCATATGTTTTTGCAACACCGTTCACGATGATGCACGTGTCGGCTAATTCAGGAACAAGAGTTGGCATGCTCGAAAACTTGTGCTTGCCATATGTGAGGTGTTCGTAAATTTCGTCGGTCACTACCCAAATGCCGTGCTGTACTGCCCATTTGCCAATAGCAATGGTTTCTTCGGGTGAATACACCGCACCACTTGGGTTATCTGGCGAAACAAACAACAACACTTTGGTGCGTGGCGTGCGAACTTTTTCTAATTGCTCGACAGTTACTTTGAATTCTGTTTCTTCCGTGGTGTCAACCACAACCGAAACACCGCCCGCCAAGGAAACTGCTTCTGGATACGTCGTCCAATACGGGGCAGGAATAATGACTTCGTCACCCGGATCGCACAGTGCTGCAAAGGCAACGAACACGGCGTACTTGCCACCAACTGTTACCAACACTTGCGAAGCATCAACCGAAAATCCGCTATCACGTTTCGTTTTCACGGCAATTGCTTCACGTAATTCCGGCAAACCAGCGGCAGGTGTGTAACGGTGAAACTTAGGGTCACGCGCTGCACGAACTGCTGCTTCAACAATGCGCTCAGGTGTTGGAAAGTCGGGCTCGCCCGCACCAAACCCAATGACATTTTCGCCCTTTGCCTTCAGCGCTTTAGCCTTCGCATCAACGGCAAGAGTGGCCGATTCGGCGATGGCTGCAAGGCGTGCAGAAACACGGTTCTGGGGGTTTTGATGCGTGGTCACGCCTGCCATGCTTACACAGTGGAGTTGGCCGAAGCGAAAACAATGCCGGTTCAGGCATGAACGTAGACGACGTTTTAGACGCCGACTGGGAGGCCGTAGGAACGCTGCGCAACCCTGTTTTGGTGGTTGCTCTGCGCGGCTGGTTTGACGTGTGTGGAGTGGCTACAGGCGCTCTCGAGTGGGCAATTCAGGACCGCGCGGTCACCGTGGTGGCTTCTGTTGACCCCGACCCATTTTTCGATTTCACCCAAGAGCGCCCTGAAACTTTTATCGACGAAGACGGCGAACGACTGATTCGTTGGCCCGAAAATGACTTCCTCATTGCTCGCTTCCCCGAAGGTTCTCGCGACTTGGTCATCCTGTCTGGCGTCGAGCCCCACCTGCACTGGGGCGTGTTCGCAGACTGCATCGTGGAATGCGCACAACAACTTGGCTGCGAAGTCGTAGTTACGGTTGGCGCTGCTGCCGAAGGAGTTCCCCACACACGCTCGCCACAAGTTGTGGGCAGCAGCAGCAACCAATCACTCGCCCGCCGCCTTGGCTTATCGCGTCCGCAATACCAAGGACCAACAGGTGTTGTTGGCGTCATTCAAGAACGACTCGACCGCGAATCAATCGCCGGAGTATCTCTTCGAGTCGGTGTTCCCCACTATTTGACCAATGCGCAACACCCGAAGTCTTCTGCAGCATTGTTGCGCCACTTAGAACACGTGCTGGGTATTCCCACAAGCCACGGTGAAATGTACGAAGAGATTCAGCGTTGGGAAGAGCTCCACGACGCTGCGGTTGAGGGCGACGATCAAACCGTCAGCTACCTCACGATGCTTGAAGACGAATACGACCGCCGCACCGAAGCAGAGCTTCCATCAGCCGATGCACTCGCGGAGGAATTCGAACAATTCCTGCGCGAACAACAAGACGGCGACGACAAGTAACCGAAAATGCAAGAAGCCCCGACCTTTCGGCCGGGGCTTCTCAACAGGGGGTTTCGGTCAAAAGACCGAAGTACTACTTGCTGTTAACTAGTGCAAGCTTTTCTTTTGCAGCGGTGAGGATGTTGCCGGTGAGGGATGCGTATCCAAGACCTTCTGCGTTGGCAGGTGCGTACGTGTTGATGATCCAACCGAAGTAGTCAGCAACAAGTGCGTTCTTTGTGCTCTTTGCCTTCTTGGCAAGTGCATAAGTAACTGCAACTACTGGGTATGCATTCGTGTTCTTCGTCTGCTTGTAGTCGAAGGTAACGAATCCACTGTCTGCAACAGTCGAACCGCTCAACATTGCTGAGGTGTTTGCAGAAGTTGGAGCAACATAGATGCCTGCAGCGTTCTTTACCAATGCTGCTTTAACACCGTCTGCTGCGCGCTCGTTTACGAACGAAACTTCCATGTAACCAATTGCTCCGTTGTTGCTCTTCACGTAGTTAGCAAGATCTGCTGAACCGCTGAAGCCCTGAAAACGGCTTCCTTCTTTTGCAAGAGTTGCAGATCCACCAGGCATACCGGTTGAGAACGAATCGTTCTGTGTCCAGTCTGGGTTGGTTGCTGACTTCATGAACAAGGTGAAGTTGTTGGTGGTTCCCGAAGTACCTGAACGGTAAGCAACGGTGATGGTCTTGTCTGGAAGAGTTACTGAACCCTGCTTGTACTTAGCAACTTCTTTTCCGTCTACCTTGACCGAGTACTGAGCTGAAGCGCTCAAGCCCTTGGCGTTGATAGTGACTTCACCCTTTTTGCCAACAACCGAAGTTGCAACGGCTTTCTTTGCGGTGTTGTCATACACTTCAACCTTCTTGCCCGATGCCTTCTTCATTGCTGAAGGGTTCAACGTGACGGTTGCAATTGAAGCAAATGGGCCAACTGGCTGCCACTGTGCAGAAGCACCCTTGTAGTCAGACTTACTCTTGATGTTTGTCCAGGTTGGGTTTGCCTTCATGTCGGCAGCGATGCTTGGGTCATTCCACTTGGTGATAAGACCAGCAAAAATTCCGTTGATGGTGTTTGCGCTCAACGACAAGGTTGCACCCTGAAGTTCGTCAAGCTTGTAACCGATTGCAATTGCGCCACCTACGTAAGGAACATATGTCCAGTCAAACTTTGCTGACGGATCTTTTGCAGCTTCAACAGCTGAGTCGGTGCCGGACCAATCAGTTCCGCTGGTTGCGGTTGCGTTGAAGAACGCGGTCTTTCCGCTACCAGAACCGCCACCTGGGTTTTTGTAAGCAACAGTGTTTCCTGGGTGACTTGCGTTGTATGCAACTTCGGCGTTTGCCAAGAAGTTCTGTGGGAAGGTTGCGCCTTCACCAGCTGCACTTTCGGCAAGAGCCATCGATGAAACAGTGAGTGATGCAACAACGGCAACGCCGACTGCTGCAACAACTTTACGAATATTTCGCATGTGTTTTTGATCCTTTGTTTGGGTCTTCTGACAATGAAGACCGTACAAAGGTGGGCTTACGTAGAGATATCTCCTGTGTTGACAAGCACGGAACACAGAGTGAATTTTGGGTAAACGATCAGCCGAATTTGCCCTGCACGTAATCGGCAGTGCGGTTGTCATTCGGGTTCGTAAACATCTTGCGTGTTTGATCTGCCTCGACCAATACTCCTGGTCCACCATCACTCAAGAAGAAGGCGCAGTAATCGCTGACGCGGCTTGCCTGTTGCATGTTGTGCGTCACGATGACCACCGTAATTTTTTCGGCTAATTCTTTGATGGTTTCTTCGATGCGAAGAGTGCTGCCTGGGTCGAGGGCCGAACAAGGCTCATCCATAAGCAGTACTTCTGGCTCGACGGCGAGTGAACGGGCGATGCACAACCGCTGCTGCTGACCGCCAGAAAGCGATCCACCACTTGCGCCAAGGCGATCCTTCACTTCTTTCCACAGCCCGGCACGTGAGAGGCAGTTTTCTACGAGGTCATCTTCGTTCTCAATTTTGATGTGCGCGAGCTTTAAACCAGAAACAACGTTTTCCCTAATGGTCATTGCAGGAAATGGGTTCGGCTTTTGAAACACCATGCCCACCTTCAAACGAATGGCAGCAGCATCGACGTCTTCGCCGTAAATGTCTTGCCCATGAAGCAGCACTTCGCCAGCCATTGCGGCACTTGGAATGAATTCATGCATGCGGTTAAGCAGGCGAAGGAAGGTTGACTTTCCGCAACCAGATGGTCCGATCAAGCCAGTGACAGTGCGCGCAGGAAATTGAAGCGATACATCGGAGAGTGCATGATGATTACCAAACCATGCGTGAACTCCGCGTGTTTCCAACCCGGCGAAACCTTGCTCTGGAGTATCGAGTACTGCTGACGTGTTCGACATAACTGTCCTTTCACTTTCAATTCGTTGAGTGCCTAAAGAAACCTTCATGACTTACCGTTTGTCCTTGCCACCAATTTTGCGAGCGGTAATAAACAATCCGAAAACAAAAATCATTAATACAAGTGCGCCTGTCCAAGCACGATTCACTGCGTACTCAGTGCCAATTTGCAACAAGCCAAACACGTAAATAGGTAGCGAAGCGATTGGTCCATTTACGGGATTGAATCTCAGCGCCGTGCTCGACCCAGCAGTAAGAAGCAACGGAGCGGTTTCACCAATAACTCGAGCTACACCAAGTACCGCAACAGTTGTTAAACCACTGCGAACCGTTGGAAGCACCACCATCAACGTTGTGCGCCATTGCCGTGCACCTAATGCGTACCCCGCAGAACGCAATTCCTCGGGAACGAGTTTCAGAACTTCTTCAGAAGTACGAGCAACTGTTGGCAACATCAAAATTCCAAGTGCTAGTGCGCCTCCGAATGCTGTTGGTCCATGCGTCGCTGAGACATATGTGGTGAACACGAAAAGTCCGGCGACAATTGAGGGAACACCACTCATTGATTGGATAACAAACCGAACGAGGAATGTAAAGCGTCCCTTAATTTCGGTGAGATACACACCGCTCAAAATGCCAAGAGGCAAGGTGATGATTGAAGCGATGATCACCATCATGAATGAACCAACGATTGCGTGTAGTGCGCCACCCATATTCATTTCATCGTCAGGAACCGTTGTGCGCATGTCTGAAGTAATGAAGTTGATTCGAAAGCCTGCAAGACCCTTCATTGCAACGCTTGCGAAAATTGACAGCCAAGGGAGAAAAGCCAGTGTTGCCGCAGAGGCAATGAGCAGCTGAATTAGGGCATTTTTGCGCTCTTTTTTCGAAAGCTTGCGTCCTTTGATGAACAGCACAATTGCGGAAATAATGAAGAGCACAATCGCCCAGCCATCGAAACCTGCAAAACCAGTAAACAGCACAACGGCGAATGCGAGGATTGCCATCGCAACAAAAGTTGCACCGGAACGAACCTGCTCGCGACGCTTGCGTTGCCAAGGTCGAGTTGGCTGAGGAATGGTTACATCAGACATCAGGATCTCGTCGTTTTCGTAACAATTGCCGATGCAATCATGTTCACGCCAAGCGTCATGAGGAACAGTACAAACCCGGCAGCAATAAGTGCGCTGAGCTCTTCGGTGGACGCTTCACCAAATCGAGTTGCAATGAGTGATGCAACGTTTCCACCTTCAGATTCAAGGATCTTGAATGTGTAGCGGAAGTTCAAATTCAACACAAGATACACGGCAACGGTTTCACCAAGTGCTCGACCAAGACCAAGCATTGCGCCGCCAACAACTCCACTTTTCCCAAATGGCAATACCACCGTTTTGATAGCGCCCCATTTGGTTCCACCGAGTGCATAACAGGTGTCAATTAATTCGCGTGGTGTTCGTGAATACACTTCGCGCGCAACGGAGGTTGTGATGGGCACGACAAGAGATGCCAATACACATCCAGCAACAAATGGGCTTCGACCATAGTTGTCAGAAATGGTGTTGAAAATTGGGATAAACCCGAGTCGATTTCCCAACAACGACGCCCAACGTTGACCGATGTTGGTGAACACTTGAATGCCCCACAAACCAAAAATCAACGACGGAATTGCAGCGGCTAGGTCGAGCAATGCAGTGAGCAATTTTTTAACGCGCGGTTGCGCATAAAACTCGATGTACAAGGCTCCGGCAATGGACATTGGAACCGTGAACGTCAATGCAATTACCGAAACGATGACCGTTCCAACAAGCATCGGACCCATGCCAAATTCATTTGGAATTCCTGGTTCAGTACTTGCTGACCAATTTGTTCCTGTAATGAATTTCAATCCGTACTGAGAAAAAACTTGGGCGCCGCGACCAAATAAGAAAGCGCCGATAAGTCCGAGAATGATGAGTGACGTCATTGCACCGGCAGTGACTATCCCGCGGAAAACTTTGTCTCCCCGACTATGCACCACATGCATTTCACGCTTTACAGGTGGGGCGATTGTCACGCCCGAATCTTGTCAGCGAAGGGTTATTTCGAGGTGAGGTTTAGATGAACGACAGGTAAACAGTTCAAGGAATAGGCCCAGTAGCCCGAGGACTACTGGGCATTTTCGACTATTTGGCTGCTGCGAAACCGGCTTCCAGGTCGGCGAGGATGTCGTCGATGGTCTCGAGACCAACAGACAAACGCACGAGACCTGGGAACACACCAGTTGACTTCTGCTCTTCTGGCGAAAGCTGGCTGTGTGTTGTTGATGCTGGGTGAATGACCAAGCTGCGCACATCGCCAATGTTGGCAACGTGGCTGTGCAACTTGAGGCCAGCAACAAACTTCTGACCAGCTTCAACGCCGCCCTTGATGTTGAACGCAAGCACTGAACCGAAACCCTTGCCCTTGCCGTACTTCACTGCACGGTCGTGCCACTTGCTGGTCTTCAAACCTGCATAGAACACTTCTTCAACTTGTGGGTGCTTGGCCAAGAACTCGCCAACTTTTTGCGCGTTTGCCCAGTGGCGTTCCATGCGCAACGACAGGGTTTCAAGTCCTTGCAAGAAGTTGAACGCATTGTCTGGCGTTGTTGCCATGCCCAAGTCGCGCAACATTTGCACGCGTGCCTTAATGATGTATGAACCTGCACCAAGTGCTGGCCAGTAAGCGAGGCCATGGTACGAAGGATCTGGTTCAGTGAAGTTAGGGAACTTGTCGTTCTGGCTGAAGTCGAACGTTCCGCCGTCGATGATTGCTCCACCGATTGATGTTCCGTGTCCGCCAATGAACTTGGTGAGTGAATGCACGACGATGTCTGCACCCCACTCGATTGGACGAATGAGATAAGGAGTTGGAACGGTGTTGTCCACAATGAGTGGCACACCAACTTCGTGTGCAACTTTGCTAATTCCTTCAATGTCGAGCACGTTGTTGCGTGGGTTAGCCAACACTTCGCCGTAGAACGCTTTCGTGTTCGGGCGTGCTGCTGCTTTCCACTGATCCAAATTGTCTGGGTCTTCAACGAAAGTTACTTCAATGCCCATCTTTGGCAACGTGTAGTGGAACAAGTTGTATGTTCCGCCGTACAAGCTTGGTGACGCAACAATGTGCGAACCAACTTCAGCAAGCGTGAGGATTGCAAGAAGTTCTGCTGACTGTCCGCTCGATACCGCGAGCGCACCAGGCAAACCAACTGCAGTTGCGGTGCCGCCTTCAAGCGATGACAAGCGCGCTTCAAGCACACCCTGAGTTGGGTTCATGATGCGCGTGTAGATGTTTCCAATTTCAGCAAGTGCAAATAGGTTCTGTGCATGTTGTGCATCGCGGAACACATAACTGGTGGTGCGATACACAGGAACTGCACGAGCACCCGTTGTTGGATCTGGCTCTTGGCCGGCGTGAATTTGACGTGTTTCAAAACCCAAGTTGTTTGTCATTTCAGGCACGCTAAAGGCTAATTCCCGACTAAACAACTCGGGAATTAAAACCCTTGCAACAACTGGGCTTTATGGGGTTTGGTGGCGATCAGCCGCCTGAAATTTCGCTGACCTTCTGCTTGCCCTTTGAGATCCACGGCATCATCGAACGCAACTGTGCGCCAACCTTTTCAATCGGGTGGTTACGTCCAGCATTCTGCAACTCGCCGAAGCGCTTGCGTCCGCTGTCGCTTTCCGCAATCCATTCCTCAGCAAATTTTCCGTTCTGAATTTCTTCAAGAATCTTCTTCATCTCTGCCTTGGTTGATGCATTGATAATGCGAGGTCCGCGCGAAACGTCGCCGTATTCAGCAGTGTCGGAAATGGAATAACGCATTCCTGCGATTCCTTCTTCGTACATCAAGTCAACGATGAGCTTTACTTCGTGCAAGCACTCGAAGTACGCCATCTCTGGCTGGTAGCCAGCTTCAACGAGTGTTTCGAATCCGGCTTGCACGAGTGAGGTAAGACCTCCGCACAACACCACTTGCTCACCGAACAAGTCAGTTTCTGTTTCTTCGGTGAAGGTTGTTTCAATTACACCTGCGCGTGCACCACCAATTGCATCGGCGTACGACAGTGCGAGTGCCTTTGCCTTTCCGGTTGCATCTTGATGAACAGCGATGAGTGCTGGCACTCCTCCGCCTTCGGTGTAGGTACGACGAACCAAGTGGCCCGGGCCCTTTGGCGCCATCATGATGACGTCAACACCCTTTGGTGGGTGAATGCGCTCGTAACGAATGTTGAATCCGTGAGCAAACGCAATTGCTTTGCCGTCTACAAGGTTTGGAGCAATGCTCTCTTCGTAAATTTTCTTCTGCTCGGTGTCTGGAGCAAGGATCATGATGAGGTCTGCATACTTCGATGCATCGGCGATGCTCATCACTTTCAAGCCAGCGGCTTCAGCCTTGGCCTTCGACGATGAACCGTCGCGCAAACCAACAACAACATCAACGCCAGATTCCTTCAGGTTGAGCGCGTGTGCGTGACCCTGCGAGCCGTAACCAATAATTGCAACCTTCTTTGAACGAATGAGTGCCGGATCGGCATCTTTCTCGTAATAAATGTTTGCTGCCATGGTCTTGCCTTTCCCTTGTGTTCTTGAACTTGTGATTAAAACTGATTATTTCTTCGCGGCGCGGTCGAGCTTTGGAAGCGCCACGCGGCCGGTTCGTTGCGATTCGATGATTCCATATTGTCGCAGCAAATCTGAAAAATCGTCCAACTTTTCTGGACTGCCGTCCATGGACAGAATGATTGCGTCCTGGCCAACGGAAAGGATTTTGCCCTCGAAAATATTGGCTAATTCCACTACCTGACCGCGTTGCTCTGGGGTGGCACGAATGGTGGCCACCATCAGTTCGCGCTCCACCGACTTGCGCGGGTCGAGTTCTGAAATACGCACTACTTCAATGAGCTTGAACAACTGCTTCACAATTTGCTCGAGCGGTGCAGATTCAACGTCGACCACAATGCTGATGCGACTGAACTCTGGATCGTCAGTTGGTGCTACTGCCAACGAAAAAATGTTGTATCCACGACGTGCAAACAACGACGCCACGCGCGCGAGAACACCAGGCTTGTTTTGTACAAGCACCGACAACATGTGGTGTGTTGGTGCAGTTCCGTATGGATTAGCGCTGTTCATCGGAGGAACTCCCTTCGTGAGTTTTGACTTGGATGCAACATGAGGTCGTCATTGCTTTGACCTGCTGCAACCATTGGAAACACTTTTTCGCCGGCATCAACTCGGAAGTCGACAACAACTGGACGGTCGTTAATGGAGTTGGCTTTATCTATTGCCGATGCAACTTCTGATTCGTCGTCAACACGAATGCCAACACAACCCATTGCCTCTGCCCACTTCACATAGTTCGGTGTGTCTTGCGACAAGTACACCTCGCTGTAACGCTCTTCGTAGAACATTTCTTGCCACTGACGAACCATGCCAAGGTATGAGTTGTTCAAGATGGCGATCTTTACGGGAATGCGCTCGAGCGATGCAGTAACCAACTCTTGTGCAGTCATTTGGAAACAACCATCGCCGTCGACTGCCCATACGGTTTTGTCTGGGCGACCAACTTTTGCACCAATTGCTGCAGGAACCGAAAAGCCCATGGTGCCAAGTCCACCTGAGTTCACCCAGGTATACGGCTCATTGAACTTCCAATACTGACTGGCCCACATTTGATGCTGACCAACACCTGAAACCAAAATGGTTCCTTCAGGTGCTGCATCGCGCAATTGCTCCAAGCAATACTGCGGCTTCAACACTCCGCCTTCTTCGCTTGGCTCATATGTAAGTGGGAATTGTTCTTGCCAACCGCTGACACGACTGCGCCACGGAGTGATGTCTGCTTGCTTTTGATCAGCAAGCAAGTCGTTGATCGCCTTGATCATTTCTTCAATAACTAAACGACAATCGCCAACGATTGGTACGTCTGGCTTGCGTACTTTGCCCTGCTCTGCTGGGTCGATGTCGACGTGAATGATTTTCGCGTGTGGTGCGAATGCATTAACTCGACCAGTAACGCGGTCGTCGAATCGTGAACCAAGTGCAATGAGCAAGTCGCTCTTTTGCATTGCAGTGACTGCTGCTGCTGTTCCGTGCATGCCAGGCATACCAAGGCACAACGGGTGATCGTCTGGAAATGCTCCGCGTGCCATCAGTGTGGTGACAACAGGAATGCCCGTGAGTTCTGCAAGTTCGCGCAATGCCGTTGCTGCGCGCGACTTCAATACGCCACCACCGACATACAAAATTGGCTGCTGCGCTTTCAAAATAAGTTGCGCAGCTTCTTTGATCATTCGTGGATGACCTTTTGATACCGGCTTGTAACCAGGAAGCGAATCGGCAACCTCATCATCGGTTGGCCAATGCCACTTCATTGAATTTGTTAGTACGTCTTTTGGAATGTCGACAAGTGTTGGACCAGGACGACCGGTTGTTGCAATGTGAAACGCCTGACGAATAGCCAGTGGCAAGTCGTCTGCACTCATCACCAAGTCGTTGTGCTTGGTGATGCTGCGCGTGATTCCTACGGTGTCGCACTCTTGAAACGCATCAGTACCAATTGCATTCGTTCCAACTTGTCCCGTGATGGCAACCATTGGAATGGAGTCCATGTATGCATCGCACAACGGCGTAACCATGTTGGTTGCAGCAGGACCACTGGTAACCATGGCAACGCCAGGACGACCAGTTACGTGCGCGTAACCCTCTGCCATGTGACCAGCACCTTGTTCGTGACGAACCAAGATGTGACGAATTGGTGATTCGATAAGCGGGTCGTATGCAGGCAAGATGCAACCACCAGGAAGACCGAACATGACGTCCACGTTTTCCATCTCCAAAGCACGAATAAGCGCCTGCGCGCCGGTGATGGACTCACCAGCCTTATGGCCTTTCATGTGATCTTTGGATGTCATTGCTGTCTCCGTTTTTTTGGGGATTAAAAAAGCCTCCCTGGCGGGAGGCTTGGGCACACGCGGCGAGGGCCGGTGTGCCTACATCACTACGACTACGACTTCACATGTGCGTGATGGGCGGGCTTTCGTCGTAAACACGCTTTTCAGTGTGTCAGGGAAATAGCCGTTCGGCAACTGCGACGCCAGGGTTCACGGGCCAGGTTTGGCGGTGACCACCACCTTGCGCAACAAGGAGGATGAACCCCTTATGAGTATTGACTTAGAGGCCGTGATCTGCACCAAGGCTGACGGGGCGAACTGCGCGCTCGGGGTGGCCACCAGCCCGCGAACTCGGGTTGATAGATAGGTGCATACCGATTGCGAACGTTTCACCGTGAGCCGGCTGAGGAGATTAAGGGCATTGGACTCCTGGTACGCCACGCACGACACCGAATCGCCGCCGCGTAACTGAGTTGCGAGTTTGTTGAGTTGCAGTTTCTGTGCACTGTTCAACGTGAACGAACTGTTATCAAACTCGTTGACGACGACAGGTTGAACAGTTACTCGCGGAGCAATTGTTGTTGACGTTGACGTTGTCGTTGTGGTCGGTGGAACGGTCGTTGTTGTAGTCGACGTTGTTGTAGTTGACGTTGTTGTGGTGGTCCGTGCAACCGTTGTCGTAGTTGAGGTTGTGGTCGGTGGAACAGTCGTCGTAGTCGTTGTCGACGTAGTTGTAGTTGTCGGTGGAACCGTCGTCGTGGTCGACGTAGTTGTTGTCGGTGGAACCGTCGACGTTGTCGTTGTCGTTGTGGTCGTTGTCGGTGGAACCGTCGTCGTTGTTGTAGTTGACGTTGACGTAGTTGTTGTCGGTGGAACCGTCG